>CAZYDL010000294.1:0-4552 GCA_964646305.1 uncultured Desulfobacula sp.
ATTTGGTGAAAAACCATGAATCCAGCCTGAAAGAACAGGGATTTAAAAATATCTCTATTAAAAAACTCATTCTCACAGAAGAGGATTTATAAAATCATGAAAATGGTATTAACAGGTCTTGGAAAGCTTGAGATCCACAATATAGATAAATCAGATGACAATATAATTAACTCCCTTGAAAAAGGATATATTAAAACCAGGGTGGTTTGCTGTGCCATCTGTAGGACAGATGCCAAAATGTGGGAACAGGGACACAGAGATCTGATCTTTCCAAGGGTTCTTGGTCATGAAATGGTGGTGGAAGATCAAGAGGGGGCAAGGTATGTTGTGTGGCCCGGGAAAAGCTGCGGAATGTGTCAATTCTGTACAACGGGCAGAGAAAATCTTTGTGAAAATATGGAAATCACAGGATTTCATAAAGATGGGGGATTTGCAGATTATGCTGTTTTACCCCAAAAAAGCCTTATTCCTATTCCTGACAATCTTGATATCCACGCAGCATGTTTTGCTGAGCCTGTCAGCTGTGTTATCAATGCCTTTGAAAAATTATCCTTTAAAAAAAATGACAGGCTCCTGATTTATGGTGCTGGAACCATGGGATTGATTACTGCTCTTTATGCCCAGAGCTTTGGACTTGTGCCCATGATTATTGAAAAAAACCAGGCCAAAATAAAACACATTGACCTTTTTTTGCAGGCCACTGGAATTAAATGTTCAAAAGATACCAATAAAAGCGAGTTTAAGCTTGTAATCAATGCCTGTGCTGATTTTATCGCATTCAGCCAGGGCATTGTGAAAATAGGTAAAGCAGGACAGATTTCTTTTTTCAGCGGGATTACTAAAAATGAACAAATTGAAACAAATCTCTTAAATCTTCTCCATTATAAAGAAGTTAAAATGTCCGGAGTTTACGGCATGACAAGGGATCATATGAAACAAAGCATAGCTTTTATGAAAACACATGAAAACTGTCTTAAACTTTTGATCGAACAGATTACAGCTCCCACAAAAGCTCCTGAACTCATGACAAAGGTTCTTTCAGGAAAATATCTAAAATTTATCCTTGATTTTAATCTTAAAGAAAAAATATCAGACAATCAAATAATCCAAAAAAAGAACACTCTGGGTATTAATCTTGATCACCTTGACCCTGATGGGCTTTGCAGGCATATAATTGAAAAGATTGAACCTTTATCTGACAGCATGCTTGCTTCTGCAGCAACAAAAATTGATAATAAGACAAAACCACTTGGTGCCCTTGGCCGCATGGAAGATCTTGCCATACAGATGAGCCTTATCCAAAACAACCTGAATCCTGAAATCAAGCAGAAAAATCTTTTTGTTTTTGCCGGGGATCACGGGATTACAGAGGAGGGAGTTTCAGCCTATCCATCTGAAGTTACAGCCCAGATGGTGGATAATTTTTTAAATGGCGGGGCAGCAATTAATATTCTCTGCCGCCACCACAATATTAATATGAAAGTTGTGGACATGGGGGTAAACCGTGACTTTTCACACCACCCTGACCTTGCCATCAAAAAAATTGCAAAGGGAACCCGTAATTTTGCCATTGAAGATGCCATGACAAAGGAGCAGATGCTCAAAGGTCTTGAAAACGGCATGGCAGTATTCCTTGAGGCACATGAAAAATGCCCCATAGATATTGTTGGTCTTGGTGAAATGGGCATTGGCAATACAAGCTCAGCTTCTGCCATTATTTCCACCATAACAGGAATATCTCCTGCCCAGGCTGCTGGACGGGGAACCGGTGTGGATGACAAAGGACTGGAGCATAAAATAGAGGTTATTGAAAAAGCCTTAAATTTTCATGCCATCAATTCCTCAAACGGATTTGAAATTCTTCAAAAAGTGGGGGGATTTGAAATAGCAGGTATTACAGGCGCTGTTCTTGCCGCTGCATCAAAAAAAACTGCTATTGTGCTTGATGGTGTTATCTCTACTGCTGCTGGACTAATCGCCTATATCATAAATCCTGATATTCAAAAATACCTTATCTCTGGTCATAAATCCGTGGAAAAAGCCCAGAAAGCCGCCCTTTCGCACATGAACCTTGTCCCTCTTATTGATTTTAATATGCGCCTTGGTGAAGGCACAGGTGCTGCCCTTGCCATTGATATGGCAGAAACTGCCTGTAAAATCATGACCCAGATGGCATCCTTTGATGAGGCAAAGGTTGCAAAATCATCCATAAAATAATCAAAGTTTAGATAAAACAATTTTTAAAAATTAAATTTTTATTATAATTTGAAACATATTTGTCATTTTACCATACCACTTACTTAAAAATTATAGATCAAGACAATTAAATAATTCTTTAGCATTTACATTCATGTTTTTTGATGGTTTTAAAACATCTCTGGCAAGCTCTTCTTTTGATTTTAATAATTCATCAAGTTTAACTTCAAAAGTTTTGAACCTATCATCAAAAATTATTGGGTAATAGACTTTAACTGGTTTGGTTTGATTAATTCTGTGCACGCGATCAGTAGCCTGATTTTCCTTAGCAGGGTTCCAAGGACGAGTGTAATGGATCACGTGGTTTGCAGCAGTGATATTTAGACCAACACCGGCTACCTGGTGTCCTAAAACAATAACATTAAATCCTTGTTTCTCAGAGAAGATATCAATAACTTGTTGCCTATTAGTATTAAGATCTCCATTAATTATGTCGGGGAAAATATTAAATTTTTGTTGAATTTCATCCCGTAAGATTCGCTGAATTTTTTTATAGTCTGTAAAAATGATAACTTTTTCAGATTTTTTTTCTACTTCAGATATGATTTTCATAGTTTCATCAAGTTTTGGGCACGGAAGATGCTTTAAACCATCAGAGAAGTCATCAACAGCAGATGGATGGGCACATATCATACGAAGTTTTTGAATCGCACCCAAGGCAGCTTTACCACCACCTGCTTTACCATCTCTGGCTATTTTACAATATATCTCATATTGATGGTCACTAAATTTAGTATGTCGGATATCAATCTCTTTTTTCGGTAAGTCTTTGAGAACATCTTCTTTTAATCGTCTGAGGTAATATCCTTGAATTTCATTTAACAGCCTTTTAATATGAATTTCTCTATTCTCTTCCTCCTCATTTATAATAGGATGTTCATATTCTTTTCTGAATTCAGACCAGCTTTTTAACAGACCCGGTTGAACAAAATCCATAATACACCAAAATTCTATTAAACCATTTTCAACAGGTGTGCCGGACAAGGCAACTCGATGTTTTGATTTTAATGCTTTTACAGCACAGGTTCGCTGTGTGGTTGGATTTTTAGCGTATTGAGCCTCATCACAAACAACCATATCCCAGGTTATCGTACCTAATTTTGTCTGATCACGCCTTAAGGTGTCATAAGTGACCAATATGATATCAAACTTACTGAAAAAATCATCGGAGAAAATTCGATTTTGGCCATCATATCTATAATAACTCAATTGGCCTTTTGAAAAAAAATCTATTTCTCTTTCCCAGTTTTCAATTAATGTCTTTGGCAAAATTACCAAATGTGGTCCTTTTCTCTTTCCATCTGTTTTTAATTTTAAACAGTGGGTGATTACCTGGACAGTTTTCCCTAACCCCATATCATCAGCGAGAAGACCACCAATAGATTTAGTAGCAAGCCTGTTCAGCCATCTGTATCCGACTAATTGGTAAGGATGGAGTGTTCCATTCAATGTGTCAGGAGGTGATATATTCGGCAAATCATCAGGTAAAGGAGAGGGTAATTCAGAATGAATTTCTTCTGAATAACCTAAAACTTCAACATTCTCAATAATATCAAGGATGCTTCCAGGAGGTATTTTTAATGTTCCATCAGATTGTTTTTCAATTTCTTTGGAATCAATTTTTCCTATAAAATTATCAATCTCATCAGGGTCTACACGAATCCATTCATCATTCAAAGGTACAAATTCCTTACCCGTCTCTTTTGCCTTTTTAGCAAGCTTTTTTAATGTCTCTATTGACAATTGAGATTCCGGGTCTACTTGTCCTTCTTGCTCTTCACCAGGTGACCAGTCATCTAATTTGACTCTTGGGATACCTTCAAACCAGCCACCAGTTGTTTTGTTTACATGCAGATAGGGCCTGGAATTGTAAACCTTAGTGCGGATTCCTTTAACTCTTTTACTGAACAAGGATAGATCAAAGCCTTCTGGAATTATCTGTTCTGGAGTTGTTAATAATCTGGGAATATTTTGACCTGTTATTTTTCCTCCTTCAGGAAGGCTTGCAAGATTTTGTCTTGTCTCTTTATCTATTACGATTCTATCTCGTTTATTGTCAGAGCCTGGTTTTGTTAAAATGGCAGGCGGTGAGTCCTGTATAAGAGATTGGGGATCATCAATGCCATATTCTTCAAGTTTGACATTCTCTATATCTGGTATAAGGAGAAGCTCTCCTGATTCTTCTTCTTTTAAATCCAAGCCAATATTTGTTTGAAACTCATAATTCTCAGTCTGAAGGTATTTATCAATTTTTACGTCGGCTTTTTGTGCTATTTTTTTTGTTTTAGCTAAGTAT
>CAZYDL010000295.1:0-1735 GCA_964646305.1 uncultured Desulfobacula sp.
CCGCCAATATATTTTGATCTATAGATGGCAAGGATCTGCTCACGTTCTTCAAGTTTTTTTTTAATTTTCTCAAGTTCTGATTCAAGGAATTCACTGGTTCCAATGGCCTGGCTTTCTCTTGCTTTAAGATTTTCATTCATGAAAAAACTTGCAAGTTCATTGGCTACATTTTTTACATTTTCAGGATTACTGCCGGTAAAAGATACGGTAAAAGCTTCCGTACCCTGTCTTCTGCTGCTGTTTTGTGTCACCACAACCCGTTTTCTCATACTGCGGACTTTATCCTCCTGAAACATCTCTTCCTGACCCTGATAAAGTCCGAACGCTTTGATTATTTTTTCAAGATTTGTCCTGCTCAGTATCTGCTGGGAAATTGTATTGATTCTCTGGGCAATATCTGTGGTTACAATGGATTGTACATAGTCGGATGGAACCTTTTGTGGTTGGATTAAAATTGTTGTGGACGCTTCATATATCTGATTTGAAGTAAGAGTGTACAAAAACCCCAGGGTAAGAAAAATACAAAGAGGTACTATGATAAACCATCTTCGCCTTATTGATATTTCAAGTATCTGTTCCGGTTTTAATGCTGCTGCCTGATTTTGAGAATCTGCCATGCTTTGCTTTACAAATCCTTTTTTATACTATTCTATTTTATTCATAATTTAAGAAGTAATGATTTTTCAGTATTTCTTAAATTAGCCTTTTTGTCAATGATAATCAGCCTTCCACTGGGCAGTATAAAAAATATCATTTAATCAGTTCGATGTCTGCCATTACTATTATCTATTTAGACCTATATATTCAAAGCAAATTTCATACCAGTTTATAATAGCATCAACCCGCCTGTTCAGGGTGCCTTGTTATGCCGGGACTGACAGAGCACCCTGATCTCCACTGAAGACAATAAATTTTCCATTGCCCATACAAATATTGTCATTATCAATACAAATATTGTAATATTTCATAACGGGAATATCTATCGTGAATTTCACTAACTATGTAAAAGTTTACATAGTGCTTGAGTAAACTTTTACACAATTTATGTAATCTTTTACACAATCAAACGAACCTAAAAACACAAAACCCCGTAAAATGGGGCTTTCCCACTCTGGCACAATAGTTGAATAGGTATAAGCTAAATAGAATAAAAAACTAACTTTTTAAAATTCTAATTATAAATTATAAATTAAACGCATCAAACAAAGGAGTAAATTTTATGAAAAAGCTTTTATTAATCTTATTATCCCTCGGATTCCTGTTCGTTAATGTTTCTGGCGCTGGAGCGACTAACATTACTATTTATGATGAGAATGGGTATTATGGCAGCGGTGCTGGTGGAGAAGATGGAGAAACTGAGCCTGGCATGATAAACAACCAATCCTGGGACCTTGAGGCTTTTGTTTTAAATGGAACCAAACTCTCCCTGATCGGCGGGTATGACTTCATTAATGGGGTAGGCGGATATACTGCCGGTGATATTTTCCTTGATTTTAATGGAGGTGCTCAATACGGTGATATACATGATAATACAACTTCAGGAAACCAAATTGTGCAAGACACTTTTGGTTTTGATGTGGTTCTTGCTATGACTTGGGATGACAGAGATGACGTTACAGGAAACCCTATTTATGACTTTGCAGCTATCGAACTAAGCGATAACTCACAAACTATTACAACACACTATACTGAAAACCAAGGTTCTAACCCATGGAGATATGCTGGTATTGCTGAT
>CAZYDL010000295.1:1745-4533 GCA_964646305.1 uncultured Desulfobacula sp.
TAACAGATCAATATATTCTTGACAATTTTGGTATTGAGCTATCAGGTGGTTTGCATAATGTTGTAACAATTGATCTTTCTTTCCTTGCACCTACTTACGATATTAACAACATGCTTGTTAAAAACACCATGCAATGCGGGAATGACTCTATTGTTGGACAGACACCAGTACCAGAACCAGCAACAATGGTTCTTTTTGGAATCGGTCTTATCGGACTGGCTGGAATTGGGAGAAGAAAAGTTAATAAATAAGTATTTTTTGACTTATAAGTAATCTTTCGTTTAAAACTTAAAGCAGGGCTTCTTAATTGAAGCCCTGCTTTTTTTATTGCTTATAGCTATAATTTTGGCTATAATATAAAATATTAAATTAAATGTTTTAGTGAGGAAACATGAAACAGCAATATTCCATTTCAGATGCAAAGAATCAATTACCCTCCATTATCCATGGGGTTGAAGCCGGTGAATCAGCTCAATTGACAAGGCATGGAAAACCAGTAGCTGTTTTATTGTCTTTAAAAAAATATAACTCATTAAAGCAGAAAAATAAAAATTTCTGGGCTTCTTTAACCTCTTTTAGAGATTCCATTAATCAGGATACAATAGAAATAGAGGACATTTTTGATAATCAGCGGGACAAATCCACAGGAAGAGAGTTTGAATTTTAATCATGTATGTTCTTGATACCAATATAATTTCGGAGATGATTAAAAAACAACCTGATTCAAGAGTGATGCATAGAATTGAACTTCATCAAAATGAAATTGCAACCACAGCTCCAGTATGGCATGAATTAAATTTTGGATATGAAAAACTTCCTTTTTCCAAAAAAAAAGATATTATTAAGACCTTTCTCGAAAATGTTATCAAACAATCCCTTGAAATCCTGTCATATGATGAGAAAGCTGCTGAGTGGCATGCCAGAGAACGTGCCAGGCTTTCAGCAAAAGGCATGACACCACCGTTTGTTGACGGGCAAATTGCCAGTATTGCTTTTGTAAATAATGCTACACTTGTCACAAGGAACACCCGTGATTTTAATTTTTTTTCAAATTTATCCATTAAAAACTGGCATCTTCCTGATTAAACTATCTCACCCCATGCCGGAATATCATTATATATATTTTTTTGCTGGATAATTACAAATTTTATTGACATTTTATCTGTTTTGTATATCTATAGCTACTAAACTTACCTGGCGGTAAAGACTTATTTTGTATTGTAATGAACTAAATTGAGGAAGTTATGGATCTATTTTTTCAAGCTGAAATGATAATTTTTCTGGGTGGTATTGCAGCTTTACTTTTATTCCAGCAATACACTTTGATGAAAACA
Source organism: uncultured Desulfobacula sp. (assembly GCA_964646305.1). Lineage (GTDB taxonomy): Bacteria > Desulfobacterota > Desulfobacteria > Desulfobacterales > Desulfobacteraceae > Desulfobacula. The sequence continues at coordinate 3,080 of CAZYDL010000295.1, forward strand.
ATTAGTGTCGCTTCAATCTGTACAGGGTGCCTCATGGGATTGTATAATTCCATATCCATACTGAATGGAGAGACAGTATCTGCTTCATTTAAGTATTTGAATACCTTTGCCCTCTCTTTTAAAGTGGATGGGCTTTCTGCTTTTTTTCTAACTGCTATTTTTCTTGTCTCCTTTCTAAGTACTCTATACAGCTACCACTATATGACCAGCTTGGAAAAATCATTAAAAATTGCAGTAAACTATCTGTTTTACAGTATGCTTATAGCTTCCATGGCTCTTGTCGTAACAGCCGACAATATGATTTCATTCATGTTTTCCTGGGAGATCATGTCTCTTTCGTCATTCTTTCTGGTGATGTACAATTATGAAGAGAAAGAAAACAGAAAAGCCGGCTACCTCTATTTTGTCTTCTCTCACATTGGTGCAATGTTTATTTTTGCAGCTTTTGGATTAATTTATGCTTATACTGGAGATTTTGCCTTTGCTCTGAACACAGAAATCCCTGAATCAATAAAAATTATAATTTTTGTTTTGGGTTTTATAGGGTTTGGTTCAAAAGCCGGAGTGTTTCCATTTCATATCTGGCTGCCCCATGCTCATCCTGCTGCACCCAGCCATATTTCAGCTGTCATGTCCGGCGTAATGATTAAAACCGGAATTTACGGAATCTTAAGGATTTATATTATCCTTGATATGCATTCTCCGGTGTTTGGTAACATTGTTCTTGTATTTGGTATAATATCTGGAATTCTTGGTGTTGTTTATGCCCTTGGTCAGCACGATCTTAAAAGACTTCTCGCATATCACAGTGTTGAAAATATTGGAATTATTCTTATTGGAATCGGTCTTGGTATGATTGGAGTGGCATACAACAACCCTGCCATGGCTGTGCTTGGTTTTGCAGGCGGATTGCTTCATGTATTAAATCATGCCATTTTTAAATCGCTTCTTTTCATGGGAGCTGGAATGGTACTGCATAAGACAGGGACAAGTTCAATTGATATTTTAGGTGGCCTTCTGAAAAAAATGAAAGTCACGGGGATAACTTTTCTTATTGGCTCTCTGGCTATTTCCGGCCTTCCGCCATTTAACGGATTTGTAAGTGAATTTTTTGTTTATTTTGGAGGATTTAAGGGTATTTCCATGAGCAGCACTCCTTTTATTTTAAGCCTGCTTGCCATTGTCAGCCTTGCTGTTATCGGCGGCCTGGCACTTGCCTGTTTTACAAAAGTTGTAGGTGTGGTATTTCAAGGAGAACCAAGAAGTAAACAGGCTGAAAATGTAAATGAAAATGGCATAACAATGCTTATTCCCATGGTAATTTCAGCTGCTCTCTGTATAATTATCGGTGTATTTCCCGAAATTTTTATTCGCATGTCAATAAAAGCTGTTTCAGCCATGGGGCTTGGATATTCCCAAATTCCTCTTGAACCATTAATAGAGATGACCGGAAA
>CAZYDL010000296.1:0-4500 GCA_964646305.1 uncultured Desulfobacula sp.
ACCTGGCTTGAAGACCATGTTTAAATAATAATAAAATTACTTGTTAATAATTTTATTATTATTTAAAGGCTGAACTGATACTATCCATGGCTCCAAACGTGAGCCATGGGCAAGGTTTATCCTGTATCGGGGAAGAATGATATCGCTGGTATTGGATTTTTTATTATTGGTGATTGTTTTTAAAATTCTGCCATATTTCAAGGGAACATGGATATTACCCATACTCAATCTTTGGATATACCCCTTTACCTCTTTTTTGTCCCTGTCATAGCTAAACAGTGGTTTGATCTGTGCCCGGGCAATCATAAATTGTGCACTGTCATTGTATTTTTTCCTTAATTTTTCAGGATCAACTCCTGCATCAATGGCAAAAAGCCTTGACATGCTTATTTGTTCACGGTTTAATTGTTTTTTGGCCCTTTCAAATTTCCTTTTGATTTCTCTGTTTCTTTTGTCCAGATCATATGACTTTTTCATCTCTTCAACTTTTATTTTACTGTTTTTTAAAGCTTTTTGGTAAGAATCTCCATTATATTCAAGCACCACAAAAACTTCTTTGGAAAGCGGCTTTTTATGGCTGTCCATATTAATGTTAAATCCCAGCTCTTTTAATTTTTTTTCATTGAGCCATAAAGGGTATTTTTTTCCAGAATAGATATTATAATTCTCTTTTCCAAGGCTCCTCCATGAAATTTGCAGCGTAACACCACTGTTTTCCCTGTTTGTCCGGTATGGCAGTGTAAGCTCTCTTTCTGTAAGTGTGATAATGGAGTCTTTTGTTCCTTTTTTGTTAAATGCCACGCAAGTGAGTATAATAAGATTTGTCACTGCAAGTATAATAAATCCAAGTATAAAAAGTTTATGGGAAGAGAAAAAAGTTTTCATAAAGATTTCTCCTGTGCACTTTTAATGGTTGAGTTCCGCAGCCTTTTAAATATAAGCAGCATTAATATTGCAGAAAGACCAATGAGAAAAAAGAAAATATATTTTGGCATCCAGTCCCACCACCAGTCATAGATCTTTGTGTAAAGAAATATTGTAAAAAAAACATTTCCCGTGTTTATAACTTCTGCCCAGTTTTGTCTGATGCCGATCCATATGGCAGCAGCACTGAATCCAAATCCTGTGATCTGGTAGATGATTTCTATGGAATCATCTGGCATATTTATATAGCTTATAAGTCCCCAGTTGGAGAGAATTAAAACTGGAATGAAAAACAGCAACATTCCAAAAACACGATAAATTTTATCAAAATCCATAAATCTTTGGTGGGGAAAGTATGGAATAAGAAACAGCACCAGGGCTGCCGGGAAAAAATTTTCAGGGTGTTCTCCAAAATTAAGCCAGTAACATCCTCCCCATGTGCCTGCCTGGGCTGAAAGAAAGGCTGAAAAGCAGATAATACCACAAACAAGTAGCAGCCTTGCATCTGCAGCATAGGCAAGAATAAATGCAAACAATGCCCATATTAAAAAAGCCTGTGAAGAGGGTGCAATATTGAATATCTGTCCAAACATTGAGACATTAAGAACAAAACAGGCAAAAGTAACCAGAGCAAATAGCTTAGAAAAATATCCTGTTGCCTCTTTATAAAAAGCATACATTGTTGCAGTCAGGCCAATAAGGGGAGCTGCAATCAAGATGAGAACCTGTATGTTTGTGGAGAATTTCCCCCAGAATTGATAAAAAAGAAAGAACACGCTGGCAGCCAAAGCAAGTGCTCCAAGAAACGAAGCTATTTTCATTCCAAGGCTGAGCTGTTTTTCACGATTGCTTGAATCAATGTCAAAACTTGATGATAGTTGTGCCATAAGGTTTTTGTGATAGCTTTCCAGAGCAGATTTCTGGCTTTGTTCAAGAAATATTATATTCTCTTTTTCAATTATTTCCAGTTCTGACTTAAAATGTGCTATCTGGTCAACTCTGTACTGGGCATTTATCTTGGATTGTTCCGGCATCTATGTCTGTCCTTTTTTAACAAGTTTAAATACTGCATAAAATATCTGCTGCTTTTTTCAGCACATGGTCCTGTTTGGCAAAACAAAAACGTAATACTTTATTATCGTTTTTATTGTTATAAAAGGCTGATACAGGGACAGACGCAACTTTATACTCTTTAATAATGCGAGTTGCAAAATCCATATCATTCTCCTGGCTGATATCTGAATAATCCAGCAGCTGGAAATAAGTTCCCTGGCAGGGCAGAATCTTAAATCGTGATGGTTCCAGATACTCTTTAAATTTGTCACGTTTGTCCTGGTAAAAATTATTTAACCCCTGATATATGTCTTTATTATCTAAAAACTCAGCATAGGCATACTGGACAGGCGTATTGACAGCATAAGTAATAAATTGATGTGCCTTTCTAAATTCATGTGTAAGATATTCAGGAGCTGTACAATAGCCGATCTTCCAGCCTGTGGTGTGATATGTCTTGCCAAATGAATTTATAACCAGGCTTCTTTGCGCAAGTTCAGGAAACATGGAAAGGCTGCTATGTTGTTCACTATCAAAGATAATATGTTCATAAACTTCATCACAGATTATTATGATATTGGTGTCCTTTACAAGCTTTTGAAGCTGGTCAATATCATCTTTTGAAATTAAAGACCCGCTTGGATTATGGGGTGAATTAATGACAATTGCCTTTGTCTTTTCATTGATTGAATTTTTAACTTTAGCCCAGTCTATTTTAAAATCAGGAAAGGAAAGCTGCAGATAAACTGGTCTGCCTCCATTGTATTCTATCATTGGTATATAGGCATCATACCATGGCTCAAATACAATCACCTCATCACCTGGCTGTATAAAAGCTGTAAAAGCTGCAAACAGGGCTTGTGTAGCTCCAGCTGTTATTGTGATTTCACTGTCATAATTATATTGGTGGTTGTAAAGAGATTCTATTTTTTTTGATAGTGCCATTCTCAGTTCTAAAACTCCAGGCATTGGGGCGTATTGATTGTTGCCCTTTTTCATCTGTTTTGTCACGAGATCGATTAATTGTGCATCACAATTAAAATCTGGAAAACCCTGGGATAAATTAATGGCATCATGATCCATTGCAAGCTGAGTCATTACCGAAAATATGGAGAGCTGAAGATCAGGTTGTTTTGAATCAAAATTTATGTTGCTCATAAACGAAATTACCTTTTAAAAAAATACTTATTATTTTACAAATTAGCTTGTAAAGCCAATTTTCCAAAGGTATCATTGCAAAAATTTATTGTAAAGGCGGGTTCAATAATATGGGTTTGTTTAATCTTATTTCAAATTTTTCCCCAACCGGGGATCAGCCAGAGGCCATTGAATACCTTTCCAAAGGTATTTTAAATGGAGATAAACATCAGGTGCTGCTTGGTGTGACAGGTTCTGGCAAGACTTTTACCATGGCAAATGTAATTGCAAGGGTTGAAAAACCAAGTCTTGTAATTGCTCCCAATAAAACCCTTGCAGCACAGCTTTACAATGAGTTTAAGCTGCTTTTCCCTGATAATTGCGTTGAATATTTTGTCTCCTATTATGATTACTACCAGCCCGAAGCCTATATCCCTTCAAGTGATACCTATATTCAAAAGGATTCATCCATTAATGAAGTTATTGATAAAATGAGGCATTCAGCCACAAGATCTGTCCTTGCCAGAAAAGATGTTATTGTGGTGGCAAGTGTTTCCTGTATTTACGGGCTTGGAGCGCCTGAAGATTATCTTGCTTTAAGAGTAACCCTGGCTGTTGATATGGATATTTCCCGTGAAAAGGTCATAGAGAGCTTTGTTAATATTCAATATACCCGTAATGATACAGATTTTCACCGTGGGGTTTTCAGGGTTAGAGGAGACAGGGTGGAGATTTTTCCAGCCTATGAAGAAGACAAGGCCATACGCATTGATTTTTTTGGAGATACAATTGAAGGAGTTTGGGAAATTGATCCTTTAAAAGGAGATGTGCTTAGACGTTGCAATGAGATGGTGATTTATCCGGCATCCCACTATGTAACCAAAAAAGAGACCAGGAAACTGGCCATTGAAAGAATTGTAAAAGAGCTGAAAATACGCCTTGATGAACTCTATAAAAACAACAGGCTTGTGGAAGCCCAGCGCCTTGATGAAAGAACCAGATATGACCTGGAGATGCTCAATGAAATAGGATATTGCAACGGCATTGAAAATTATTCCAGGCATCTTACAGGGCGCAAACCAGGGGAACCGCCACCGACTTTATTGGATTATATAGATGATGATTTTCTTCTTTTTTTTGATGAAAGTCATATCTCTGTTTCCCAGCTTGGAGCAATGTACAAAGCTGATCGATCAAGAAAAGCAACCCTTGTGGAACATGGATTCAGGCTGCCCTCTGCCATGGACAATCGTCCTCTTCAGTTTGAAGAATTTAAACAGCGGGTCCCGCAGATTGTATATGTGTCTGCAACACCTGCTGATTATGAGATGGAAATGGCAGACGGTAAAATAGCCGAACAGATTGTAAGGCCCACAGGGCTTCTTG
>CAZYDL010000297.1:0-4496 GCA_964646305.1 uncultured Desulfobacula sp.
ATGAAATGCTTTTGAAAAACTGGGCCGGGAGCAAAAGAAAAGTATTCCTTTCCACGTTTAACTAAAAGTTGTGTGCTGTATTGGTTTAATGTTTTGGGGCGTCGTCAAGTGGTAAGACACAGGGTTTTGATCCCTGCATTCAGAGGTTCGAGTCCTCTCGCCCCAGCCATTTTAAAGTGTTGAGTTTTTAATTTTTAATAAAGGAATTGCCCTTAATTCAAAATTAAAAACTAAAAATTAATAATTTTAAAAAAAAGAGATTCATATGAATGGCTTGTCGATTTTTGCTGGTAATTCAAATCCTGTCCTTGCAGACCAGATTTCTCAATACCTTGCAAAACCATTGGGAAGATTAAAGCTCAACCGTTTCAGCGATGGAGAAATCCAGGTTGAAATTCGTGAAAATGTAAGGAAACAGGAAATTTATTTAATTCAATCAACATGTCACCCTGTGAATGACAACCTTGTTGAATTATTACTTTTAATTGATGCTTTTAAACGCTCTTCCGCCAGCAGGATTACAGCAGTAATCCCCTATTTTGGATATTCCCGTCAGGATAAAAAAGTATCTCCAAGGGTTCCAATCAGTGCCAAACTCGTTGCTGATTTACTTGAAAATACTGGTGTTCACAGAGTGATCACAATGGATTTGCATGCAGGGCAGATTCAAGGTTTTTTTAATTGCCCCGTGGATAACCTCTATGCTGCTCCCATAATAATTGAAGATATTAAAACCCGCTATTCCGAGGGTGTGGTGGTTGTATCTCCTGATGCCGGAGGTGTTGAAAGGGCAAGGGCATATGCAAAACGTTTGAATGCAAGCCTTGCTATTATTGATAAAAGGCGAAGTGCACCAAATCAGGCAAAAGCCATGGCCATTATTGGAGATGTTGAAAATAAAATTGCAATTATTCTTGATGATATGGTCGATACTGCCGGAACATTGACAGAGGCCGGCAATGTTATCATGGAAAAAGGTGCAAAAGAAGTTCATGCGTATTGTACGCATCCTGTACTTTCAGGGCCAGCCATTGACAGACTAAACAAATCATCTTTAAGTTCTCTTGTTGTGACAGATACAGTTCCTCTGTCAAAGGAAGCAAAAGAGTGTGACAAAATCGAAACGCTCTCTGTTGCCAAACTCATTGGTGAAGCTATTATGCGCAGCTACAGGGGTGATTCAGTAAATTCTTTATTTGTTTAATTGTCGTGGACACTCTGGTCTTTTACCAGGGTTTAACCCAAAATAACCTGAAGGTCACACGCAAAAAAAAAATGAAAGCCATAATTTAAGATTTGTACTTTTATTTATAAAGGCTTTAATATAAAAATAATTGATATTAGTTTTTAAGCATGAATTCATGCAGATACGGAGGAAAGAACTTTGGATTTAATTAAGTTAAACGCAAAACTCAGAGAAACAAGCGGCAAAGGTGCTGCCAGAAAATTAAGACAAAACAAGGAAATACCTGCAATTGTCTATGGAGCAAAAAATAATCCTGTCATGATGTCTATTGATGGCTCTGACTTTGTTAAAATTATCAGGGAAAACGGTTCAACAGGCCTGTTTTTCAATCTTAACATAGATGGAAAAGCAGGAAAAGATAAAATTGTCATGCTCAAAGAGATGCAGATGGACACTTTTTCTACGTACTATCTACATCTTGATTTTCATGAAATTGATATGGATACAAAGGTTACCATCAGTATCCCCGTTGAAACCATTGGTTCAAGTGAGGGAGTAGAGGCAGGTGGCGTAATTCAAATTATCAGGCGTGAGCTTGATATTGTCTGTAAACCAGCTGACACACCTGATACTATTCAAATTGATATTACTGACCTTAACATTGGTGATTCTCTTCATGTTGAAGATCTTGACCTTGGAGAGAATATTGAGATCCCCCATGAGGTTGATTTTACCATCATTACAATTTCTGCACCTACTGCTGAAGAAGAAGAAATTGATGAAGATGAAGATCTTCTTGAAGAGGGCGAGCTTGAAGAAGGAGCTGAGGCTGGAGACGCTGAAACTGCTGAGAAGACCGATACCTCAACAGAGTAATCCAAGTGTAGATGTCAGATTCAAAATTTAAAATTATTGCGGGCCTGGGCAATCCAGGTAAAAATTATGCCCAGACCCGTCATAATATTGGTTTTCTGACCATTGAAGCCCTTGCTTCACAATCCTGCCTCTCCATTGATCAATCCCGTTTTGATTCTGAGTATGTAAAAACCAAAATCAAAGGGGTATCTCTGTTTCTTGTCAAACCATTAACCTATATGAATAAAAGTGGATTCCCCATCCACAGGTTTGCATCCTATTATAAAATTGCCATGGAAGATATCATTATTATTCACGATGATATGGACCTTGATTTCGGAACAATTAAAATTGTTAAAAGCCGTGGGCATGGCGGCCACAATGGAGTGCGATCCATTATTAATGCCTTTGGACAAAAGGATTGCATTAGAATTCGAATAGGTGTGGGCCATCCAAAATCACCAGACAATGGACCGCAAAAAGACATTACCGGACATGTGCTTGGCAGTTTTTCCAAAGATGAGAAAAAAAAGCTGGACTCAGTTATCAATACTGCCTGTGATGCCTGTTTTCACCTGCTTGAAAATAGTGTTACCTCTGCCATGAATTTATTTAATCAACGTTGAAAAATTAATATTTATTACAGCCAGAAGCAGGGTTTAAAAAAAAAATTCATTGACAATGTTGCCAAAATATGGTTTTCTGCGTGAGGATGGACTAATTGTTCTTATAATAAGGAAAGGTGGTACAGCTAATGGGTGCAAACTCTAAAACAGATAAAGAAAAAACATCAACAACAAAAGCAAAAGAATTTTTTAAAGGAGACCTCGCAGTTTATCCTGCACACGGTGTGGGTTGTATTGAGTCAATCGAAAGCAAGCAGATCAATGGTGACACCTTGAATTTTTACATGATGAAAATTGTGGAAAATGGCATGGTGATAATGATCCCAACCTCAAATGTAGAAAATGTAGGATTAAGGGAGGTTATTCCCGAAACAGAGGTCCCGGAAGTCTATAAGGTAATGCAGAAAAAAGGGCAAGGTGCTGATAACCAAACCTGGAATCGTAGATACAGAGAATATATGGATAAAATCAAAACTGGTTCTATCTATGATGTTGCTGAAGTTTTCAGGGATCTTTTTAATTTAAAGCTTGAAAAAGACCTCTCTTTTGGCGAACGCAAGCTTCTTGACACTGCCCAGAATTTACTGGTCCAGGAATTGTCCACAGCCAAAGATATTGATGAAAAAACAATGATGCAGGAAATTGAGAACCTTTTTAATTAAATTGTATTAAAACTAAAATATTATTAGAATAATTTTAAAAACCGGCAAGCTGTAAAGCTCGCCGGTTTTTATGTTTCACACTTCTGGTAATTTTTTCACGTGCACACTAAAATGTATGAAAATAAATATTAATATTCATGATGATCTTAAAGGCACACGTCTTGATACCATAATTTCAGCTTATGGCAAATCATGCTCCAGAGCAAAAGCAAACTATTTTATCAATCACAACCACATAATAGTTAATGGGTTAAAAAAAAAACCAGGGTATAGAGTGAAAACTGGTGATATTATTTCCGGGATAATTCCAGAAACAGATATCAATATTACTATATCTCCTGAAAATATTGATTTAGACATTATATTTAAAGATGATCATATTATGGTCATCAACAAAAAGCCTGGCATGGTAGTTCACCCTGCAGCCGGGAATATGTCCAAGACCCTTGTAAATGCATTATTATTCCATGATCCTGCAATAAAAAAAAGCGGAGATGATCTATTTAGAGCAGGTATTGTGCACAGGCTGGATAAAGACACCTCTGGTTTAATAGTGGTTGCAAGAACAAACCAGGCTTTACTTTTTCTGCAAAAAGAGTTTAAACAGCGCCGGGTAAAAAAACAATATCTTGCCTTGGTTGCCGGGGCCTTATCTGACAATCAGGGAACAATCAATCTTCCCATTGGCAGGCATCTGAAAAAAAGAAAAATAATGGCTGTAAACCTTGAAGGAGGAAAACACGCCATAACATGCTGGAAAATCAAAAACAGGTTTAAAACTGCATGCCTTGTTAAAGCTCTTTTAAAAACCGGCAGAACCCATCAAATCAGAGTACATTTTTATGCCATTGACCATCCCCTGATTGGCGACCGTGTTTACCAGTACAGAAGATATCGAAAAAAAAACCTGGCACCAAGACAAATGCTTCATTCATGGCAACTTGCTTTCAGGCATCCCTATTCCGGGGAAAAACTATCTTTTATTGCAGACCCTCCTGAAGATTTCATGCAGACCATCTCTCTGTTTGAATCAATGTAATAGAGTTAATGTCTTAACAAAAAAACCTCATAATATTTTTTTGCCTTGTAATTGGACACATTAGTGGTTCCGGTCGACAGGCTGTTACACAACCCCAATTTTTCCAACTTCTGCGTTGAAAGATAAAT
>CAZYDL010000298.1:0-4491 GCA_964646305.1 uncultured Desulfobacula sp.
TGCAGAACAGATCACCACAAATTCGGAACAAACCGCAGAAAAATCAAATAGTGTGTCTGCTGCAGCCGAAGAAATGGCCACCAATATGAATAGCGTGGCTGCAGCCACCGAGCAGACCACAGCAAATATCCAGACCATTGTATCCGCCTCGGAAGAGATGACCGCCACCATCAATGAAATCGCAGGCAACACAGCCAAAGGCAGCGAAACAACCTCTGATGCGGTTAAAAAGGCCGAAGAAGTCTCAAGAAAGGTGGATGAGCTTGGTAAGGCTTCGGCAGAGATCAGCAAGGTAACGGAAACCATTGCTGATATTTCCGCCCAGACCAATCTTTTAGCTCTCAATGCCACCATTGAAGCGGCAAGAGCAGGAGAAGCCGGTAAGGGGTTTGCTGTTGTGGCACAAGAGATCAAATCCCTTGCTCAGCAGACGGATGAAGCTACTAAGGAAATCAGCGAAAAAATATCTGGGGTTCAGGCCACCACAGCAGAGTCTGTCACTTCCATTGAATCCATCGTCACAGTTATTAATGATATCGACGAAATTGTTACCTCGGTTGCAACAGCCATTGAGGAACAGTCTGCCACCACCCAGGAAATTTCAAATAATGTCAGCCAGATAGCCGTGGGGGTTCAGGAAGTCAATGAAAATATCAACCAGACTTCAGCGGTGACCGGAGAAGTAACCCAGGATATTGCGGGGGTCAGTCAGGCAGCAGAGGAAATGAAAACCGGCAGCCAGCAGATCAATATCAGTTCCACAGAGTTGTCTGAACTTGCTGAAAATCTTAATGAAATGGTTGGCCAATTTAAAATTTAAATAAAGACAGGAGATTTGACATGGTTGAGATGGCTGACGAGACTCTACAAATGTATATTGAAGAATCACAGGATCATCTTAGTGATATAGAAAGTGATCTTCTGACCATTGAAGAAGCCGGTGAGAATATAGATTTGGAATTGGTGAACAATGTCTTCAGATCTGCTCACTCAATTAAAGGTGGTGCAGGGTTTTTCGGATTGACCGCCATAAAAGATCTGGCCCACCACCTGGAAAATGTTCTTGACCTTGTCAGAACAAAAAATCTTATTCCGGATTCAAACCGGATCAGTGTTCTGTTAAAAGGCTTTGATAAGCTTGAGATGCTTTTGAACAATATCGAGAAAAGCAATGATATTGATGTTTCAGACCACATTAATGCCCTGGACTATATTGCAGAATCAAATAGTTCTGCTGTTGAGCAAGTAAAGCAACAAACCGTTACCATACCTGTCCAAAAAACGACTGGACAGAAAACACAAAAAGTCACTGCAAAAGCTAAAAAGGTTCTTTCAAAAAAGAAAGCTGCTGTCAGTACTACAAAACCCCAAACTTCATTAAGGGTGAATGTGGACCTTTTGGATACCTTGATGACGCTTGCAGGAGAACTTGTTTTAAGCCGTAATCAGTTGCTCCAGAGCATTAATTCCTCAGATGCAAAGGCAGCTGAATTACCAAGCCAGCATATTGACATTATCACCTCCGGGCTGCAAGAAGCTATAATGAGGACCAGAATGCAGCCCATTGGCAATATCTTAAACAAATTCACAAGGGTTGTCAGGGATTTATCCAGCCAGCTTGAAAAGTCCATTGAGCTTATTATAGAAGGCAAAGAGGTAGAGCTTGATAAAACCATTCTGGAAGCTATCAATGATCCTTTGACCCATCTTGTAAGAAATTCGGTTGGTCATGGGATCGAGACCCCCATGGAAAGAGAACAGATGGGAAAGGACGGTACGGGAAAAATCACCATAAAAGCACTCCATGATGCAGGCCAGGTTAATATCATTATTTCTGATGATGGAAAAGGCCTTGATCCTGATATAATTTCTGTTGCTGCTGTTGAAAAAGGACTTATGTCTGAACAACAAGTTGATGCAATGTCAGATAAACAAAAAATTGAACTCATTTTGCTGCCTGGTTTTTCAACGGCAAAAGAGGTCACGGATGTATCCGGCTGTGGCGTTGGCATGGATGTTGTCACTACCAACATTGAAAGCCTTGGCGGTGTTATTGAACTGGAATCAACCCCTGGAAAAGGCACGGATATTCAGATAAAACTGCCGTTAACCCTTGCCATAATCCCAAGTCAGATTGCTTCGGTGGGGCATGAAAAATATGTAATTCCACAAGTCAACCTGAATGAACTTCTCCGAATTCCTGCCTCCAGAGTAAAAGAAAAAATCGAAAAAGTAGGAGACGCAGATGTTGTCAGGCTGAGAGGCGAACTGCTTCCCTTACTTGATCTTTCAAAAATGCTTGGTATTGAAAAAACATATAAGGACCCTGAAAATGATGAAGAATTTTCAGACAGACGGGAAAATATTGCGGACAGACGATCCAGACAACATATTCTTCATAATGAAGATCTTATAGTAGAAACTTTTGCCCAAGGAGAAAAACCTCAAAACCGGGATGAAGAAGACAGAAGATATCATGCAAATAGTGCCATAAATATTGCAGTTGTTTCAGCGGGTACTTTCAAATATGGACTGGTTGTGGAACACTTATATGATTCTGAAGAAATCGTTGTCAAACCTGTGGGCAGACACCTTAAAAATTGTACAGCATATACCGGTGCTACCATAATGGGAGATGGAACAGTTGCCCTGATTCTTGACATTGCCAATCTGGCTCAAATGGCCGAATTGTCAAATATTTCCGAGGCCAGCCAGATCACAAAGACAGTTGGAGCTGAAGCTGCAAAAGATAAAGCAGCTCTTTTGACATTTAAAAATAGTGAAACTGAACATTTTGCTGCTCCGCTTAATATTGTTGAACGAATTGAAAGAATTCAAACGTCAACCATTGAACAAATCGGCAATAGCAAGGTGGTGCACTACAGAGGCGGGGCTTTACCGCTCTATGAATTATCACAGGTTGCCGATTTCAAGCCGCTTCCTGAAAAAGAACAACAGGAAGTTATTGTTTTTAAAGTAAAAGATCGGGAACTGGGTCTCATGGTAATGCCGCCGGTTGATGCAGTTGAAGTAACCCTTGATATTGATGAAAGTACTTTAAAGCAACCGGCCATCAGTGGTTCAATGATCATCAATGACCATACCACGCTTCTGGTTGATATTTTTGAAATGGTAAAACTTCTGAACCCTGAATGGTTTAAAGAAGAAGCAAAAATTGCAGCTGAAATGGCTGAAGACGGTGAAAAAATAGTTTTGTTTGCCGAGGACTCTGCATTTTTCAGAAATCAGGTAACAACCTTTATGGAAGACGATGGTCTCAAGGTTATTGCCGCTGAAGACGGGCTCATTGCGTGGGAATTTTTAAAAGAAAGAGTAGATGAGATTGATCTTGTGGTTACTGACCTTGAAATGCCCAATATGGATGGATTTGAGCTGACAAAAAAAATTAAGAGTGATCCGAAATACTCTCATCTTTCTGTCATTGCACTCACCTCTCTGACAAGCGAGGCACACATTAAAAAAGGTAAAAAAGTGGGTATTGATGAGTATGAGCTCAAGCTTGACAGGGAAAGACTGATGAAAATTATCTGGAAAAAATTAAATTTAGTTTAGCAAACCCTTTGTTTAAGGAGAAAAAAATGGCAGAAACGACTATAGAGACTTCTTCCGAAGATCTGGAATTTGCAACTTTCTATGTTGGTAGTGCCCTTTGCGGGATTAATATCCTTAATATACAAGAAATTAACAAGCACTTTGAAATCACCAAAGTTCCCCAGGCATCCGATTATGTCGAAGGTATTTTAAATTTAAGAGGAAGAATTGTAACCATTATCGATCTGGGGAGAAAACTGGGTTTAGACCCTGTCAATAAAAATAAAGACAATAGAAATATCATTGTCAATTCAGAAGATGAACATATAGGGCTCCTTGTTGACGGAATCAGTGATGTGGTCACTGCCAAAAAAGAGGACATTGAACCGGCACCTTCCAATATTGGCGGTGTGAAAGGGAAATTTTTTCAAGGTGTCTTGAAAACTGAGAAACAGCTTATAGGCATTCTTGATATTGATGAAGTATTGAAAGAATAGGGATATAAAAAATAGTGAAAATAATTCACGATTTACTATGGACCTTAAATACACATTGAAAATCAAATTTTATAAATTGAAGAGGAATTGATTTGCTTATGGTTGAAAGTAAAGGGAAAATTTTAGTAATGGATGAGGAAGAAGCGATAAGAAAATTATCCAGCCTGCGACTGAGTCGATTAGGTTACGATTTCGAAGTTTGTATAGACGGTGCTGCTGCAATCGAACTGTACAAAAATAAAATGAAATCCGGGAAACCTTTCGATGTGGTAATCCTCGATTTAACCCATAAATTGGGTATGGGAGGCGTGACTGCCATTAAGGAACTTCTTAAAATTGATCCGGATGTTAAAGGGGTTGTTTCCACTGGTTATGGTAAAGATCCGGCAGGAATCAATTTCAAAACATATGGATTTTGTGGTGTTCTGCTCAAGCCCTATAC
>CAZYDL010000299.1:0-3159 GCA_964646305.1 uncultured Desulfobacula sp.
ATATTGCTTTATACGGTTTGTGGCGCACCGGATTTTTTGAAGTGGCTGGATTCCAGGGGGGTACAAGCCTTCGGATTTTATATGGAATGGAAAGATTTTCTGAAGATCTCGATTTTATATTAAAAAAGCCTGATCCAGGGTTTGCCTGGTCTGTATATCTTCAGGGTGTGCTTGATTGTTTTGAGGAGTTTGGGTTAAAATCACAGGTCTTGAATAAAAGCAGGATGGATCAACGGATAAAAAAAGCTCTTGTAAAAGATGACTCAATCTGCCATCAGCTCAACCTGTCATTTTTCAGAAACAATCCTAAAAAAATGCAAAAAATTAAATTAGAAATTGATACAGATCCTCCTGCTGGTTCATGCTTTGATTATAGTTACCTGGATTTTCCTCTGGATTTTGAAGTGTGCCATCAAGATTTAAGCAGTAATTTTTCCTTAAAAATCCATGCCTTGCTATGCAGACCATATCTGAAAGGAAGAGACTGGTATGATTTTAGCTGGTATTTAAAACAAGGAATTCAGGTCAACATGCCACATTTACAGGCAGCTTTATTGCAATGGGGTCCGTGGGCAGATAAGAAAATGGATATAAGTTTAAAATGGTTAAAACAGGTTTTGCTTCACAAGGCAACTCAAATTGACTGGCAGGATGCAGTAAAAGATGTTCAACGGTTTCTTGGGCCCTCAGAACAGCATAGCCTGAGCTTGTGGAGTGAAAAATTTTTTACACATAAAATATCGTTGTGTTGTGGGTCTGACCCCGGTAACATACCCGTAAAAACATAATTTAATTATTAAAATACACCTTTAAAATAATAATCTGTTTGTAAAGTGATATATTTTGTGATGTTTGCAGACTGATCCATGACTTTAAGCTAATTATGAATTTATTTACAATTTTTATTCTTTCTCTGTTTTTAACCATTGCTCTTGTGCCGGTATTCAAGCGGCTGGCATTCAGGATGCACATTGTGGATGTTCCTGATATAAGAAAGGTGCATGTTACACCCATGCCCAAAACCGGCGGGATATCCATGGCAATTGGTATTTTTATTCCTCTGCTCATATGGGTGACAAAGGATGATTTCGTAAGTTCTGTGCTTCTTGGTACTTTAGTTATTATTATTTTTGGAATAGTTGATGATATAAGGCCATTGAATGCTAAACAGAAGATTGTTCCACAGATAGCAGCAGCTTTGATTGTGATTTTTTTTGGTGGTGTAAAAATTACCTGCCTTGGTTCTTTGCTGCCGGAAGATTGCATGCTGCCATGGTTTTTTTCAATTCCATTGACTCTGCTTGTAATTCTTGGGGTTACCAATGCAATTAATCTTGCCGATGGTCTTGATGGCCTTGCAGGCGGCATTTCCATGCTCAGTTTTATTTTGATTGCATTTCTTGCATACAGGTGCGGCAATATGCAGATTGCTTTGATGTCCATGGCAATTGTGGGTGGAATCCTGGGTTTTCTACGATATAATACTCATCCTGCGATTTTATTCATGGGGGATACAGGAAGTCAGATGCTGGGATTTTTATCCATTGTATTTGCCATTGTTTTAACCCAGGATAATACTCCCTACAGCAGGATTCTTGCCCTTCCCATCATAGGTTTTCCCATTCTTGATACCCTGACTGTCATGGTGGAGCGGATTATTAAAAAACGATCTCCATTCTCTGCTGATAAGAATCATTTCCATCACAGACTTTTACGCTTTGGCTTCTTTCATACCGAGGCTGTGTTTATAATTTATATTATCCAGGCCTGTTTTATTATGCTGGCTTTAAAATTTCGGTTTTATTCAGATTGGGTTCATATTCTTGGTTTTTCAATCTTGTCTGGTATTATTTTGTTCTCTGTCTTTTTTGCCAGGATCAATAACTGGGAGTTTAACAGAGAGGGATATTTGCATACAAAGGTTAAAAGCCCTCTTAAAATTTTAAAAGAGAAGAATATCTTTATCAGGGCCAGTTTTGGAAGCTTAAGATATGGGTTCCCACTGCTGTTAGCATTTCAGGTAATGATTCCAAAACAGATTCCTCTGTTTTTTTCAAGTGTTGCAGCAGGACTTTTTCTTCTTGTTGCCGGAAGTTATTATTTTGATTTTTTCAAGTTTAAGGAAAATATTTTAAGGTTTTCAACCTATCTTGTTGTGCCTTTATTGATTTATATGACAGAAAATGATCCAGCACTCTGGATGTCAGAATTCTGGTCTGGAATGAATAATATGGCTTTCCTTGGCCTTGTAATGTTTATTTTATTGACAATGAACCTGACAAAAAGGCAGAAAGGGTTTAAGATTTCCTCCATGGATATTCTTGTGTTTATTGTGGTTCTGGTATTTCCCAACCTGCCTTCAATGCAGTTCACACATGTCCATATTGGTATGATTATTGCTAAAATTTTAATCATGTTTTTCTGCCATGATGTTATAATTGGTGAATTAAGAAAACAGTCTGGAGTTCTGGCAAAATCCATGCTTGGTATTTTGGGAATTCTGGTTTTAAGGGGCTTTATTGGCTGAAAATCATAATTAGCATTCTTTTGTTGGCTTTCGTGATTCTTGAGTGGTAGATAATTAGATCCGTCATATGGCGGTTATACAAAGGAGTAATAGATGAGATCATTTTTTCGCAGGACCCTGATTTTTGTTTTTATATCTGCATTATTTATACTGGCCCTGGGGTGTTCCAGTCCTGAGGATAAAAAGCAGGCATTTCTGGATAAAGGAGATCAGCTTTTTGAACAAAAAGATTTTGTAAAGGCAAAACTTGAGTATAAAAATGCAATCCAGATTGATCCTGCATTTGCCAAAGCCTACCATAAACTTGGAATGGCAGAGCTGGAATTGAAAAATTTCAAACAGGCCTATGGAATGCTGTTAAAATCTGTGGAACTCAATCCTGACAATATTGAAGCAAGGCTTGTCCTTGGAAAACTTCTTTTGGGCGGTAAAGCCATAGATAAGGCAGATGAACAGGCCGATGAAATCTTGCAGATAGATAAAAACAATATTGACGGCAGGCTTTTAAAAGCATCTGTATATCTTGTTAAAAAAGAGTTTGATAAGAGCAGAAAGATTCTCATGGCTTTGTATGATTCAGGAGTTTCATCACCGGATATGTTTGTTATGTTGTCTTCTCTGGCAAGGCTTGA
>CAZYDL010000299.1:3259-4455 GCA_964646305.1 uncultured Desulfobacula sp.
GGCTCAAATGAAAATAAGGATGAAAAGCAGGATGAACAGATCAGAATTAATATTGCAAATCTATGGCTCAGCGCCGGGGAAGTTGAAAAAGCAGAATCATTAATCAAAGAAGGTATGGTTCAAAATCCTGACAGTTTTACATACAGGCTGTTCCTTGCCCAGGTCTATGCAAAGACAAAAAGACTAGATAAATCTGAAATGCTTTTGCGCCAGGCTCTGGATTTAAATCCTGATCCGGCTAATCCTGAAATTATCAAAACCAAGCTGGCCCTTGCTAAATTATTATTGGTAAAAGCGAAAATTAAAGAGGGAGAACAATTTGTTGATGAGGTATTATTAAATGATCCAAAAAATGTTGATGCTCATTTTGTAAAGGGCAAGCTTTATCTTTCAAGAAAAGATGGTATTAATGCAGTATCTGAATTCAGGGTTGTTGTGGAAGACAGGCCCCAGATAGTAGAAGGGTATCTAAATCTTGCCCAGGCCCATATTTTGAATAAAGAAAACAATCTTGCAATGGATGTGCTTAAAAATGCCTATTTAAAAATGCCAAATGCAGGTGTGCTTTTAAAGGCTATGGCAAGGATAAATATTTTACAAAAAGATATGGAAGCTGCTGAAGTAAATCTTAAAGAGGCTGTTGACTTAAATCCTGCGAACCTTCAATCCATTGCTGATCTTGGAGATTTTTATGTGGCATCGAAAAAATATAAAAAAGCCATGGATCAGTATCAGGCTATTATTAAGCAGAAACCTGACTCATCAAAGGGATATATTAAGACCGCATCAATATATCTTATCCAGAAACAGGATCAAAAGGCTGTGGATGAACTGAAAAAAGGGTATGCAAAAATTCCAGATTCAGCTTTGCTTGTGACAAGCCTTGCAAAGCTTTATATTAAAAATAAAAATTATGATTCAGCAGTAAAGCTTTGTGATGATCGATTAAAAAAGAGTGATAAAGAGGCTTTTACATGGAATCTGCTTGGCAGTGTTTACCTTGCAAAAAAAGAGCTGGGTAAGGCACAGCCTGCCTTTGAAAAAGCTGTGAAAATCATGCCGGAATGGGGCAAACCCTATGATAATCTTGCAAGAATTTATCTTGTAAAAGGAGAAAAGCAAGAAGCCATTAATGAGTTTAAGGCAGCATTGGAAAAAAACCCTAAAAACCAGGCTGCATGGATGATTCTTGGAAG
>CAZYDL010000300.1:0-4410 GCA_964646305.1 uncultured Desulfobacula sp.
ATACCTTCAACCCATCTGCGCTTTTTATACATGGAAATGGTGAGGCTTTCGGGCAGGATAATATTTGTTGATGAGAGTGCCACACTTCGCTCTATTAAATTTTCCAGCTCTCTGACATTGCCTGGAAAACTGTATTTATTCAAAAAATCAATGGCATAGGAAGAGAGTTTGGCAATATCTTTTTTCATCTTGTTTGCATATTTTTTGGTAAAGTGTTTGGATAAAAGCTCCACATCTCCTTTTCTGTCCCGCAAGGGAGGAACCTTAATGGGAATGACATTGAGCCTGAAAAAAAGATCTTCCCTGAAATTACCTTCTATGACTTCCTGCTCAAGTTTTTTATTGGTAGCTGATATAATTCTTACATTGACATCTATCTCTTTTGTTCCGCCAACGGGTTTAAAAGAAGTTTCCTGAACAGCACGCAACAGCTTAACCTGTAAAATCGGAGATAATTCACCAATTTCATCAAGGAAAATAGTTCCTTGGTTCGCAGCTTCAAAAAGCCCTTGTTTATCGCTTACCGCTCCTGTAAACGAGCCTTTGACATGTCCAAAGAATTCACTCTCTATTAAAGTATCAGGAATACCGCCGCAATTTACAACAACAAAGGGCTGATCTTTCCTATCGGAATTATCATGTATTGCCCTTGCAATTAACTCTTTTCCAGTACCGCTTTCTCCTGAAATCAAAACATTGGTTTTTGTGGGGGCAACCTGCTTTATTCTATTATATATAGCCAGCATACCAGGGCTGCGGCCAACAATTGAGTTAAAATGTATATTATCCTTAAGCTCTAAAGATGTACGCTCTTGTTCCTGGTCAAGGGTTTTAATTTCCAAGGCTTTTTTAATGGTATGTTTTAATTCATTGTTATCAAAAGGTTTAGGA
The DNA here is from genome assembly GCA_964646305.1 of uncultured Desulfobacula sp. Classification (GTDB taxonomy): domain Bacteria; phylum Desulfobacterota; class Desulfobacteria; order Desulfobacterales; family Desulfobacteraceae; genus Desulfobacula. Next base: position 892 of record CAZYDL010000300.1, read on the forward strand.
ACAAAATCATATGCTCCTTCATTCATGGCCTCAACAGCAATCTCGGTTGTTGAATAAGCTGAAATCACGACAACAATGGTATCTTGATTTTTCTTTTTTGCGGTTTTTAAGACTTCAAGGCCAGTGATATCACCAAGACGAAGATCAGACAAAACAAGATCATAATCATTTTTTTGAATCATTATTAATGCCTGCTTGCCATTTTTGGCGCAATAGACTTTATAGCCTTCTTTGGACAATAAAACATCAAGGAACTCACGCATACTTGTTTCATCATCAACCACAAGAATTTTATATTGTTTATTCATTGTATACTTTTAATTCTGATAAATAATCCTGCCATTGACCATTGTCAAAAATGCACATCCCTGCACCTTAAAACCAGCAAAAGGAGTATTTCGGGATTTGGACTCAAACTTTTCAGGGTCAATTTCATAGCTTATTGCAGGATCAATGATTGTCAGGTCTGCAATATTGCCAGGCTTTATGTCATTGTTAAGCCCGATGATTTTTGCAGGGTTCTTTGACATTTTAATAACAAGCTCTTCCATGGTTAAAATATTGTCATGAACTAATTGCATTGACAGAGATAGTGAAGTTTCTAATCCGACAATACCAAAGGCTGCCATATCAAATTCCACATCTTTTTCTACAACACTGTGGGGAGCATGATCCGATGCTATTAAATCAATTGTTCCATCTTTCAGTCCCTGAATAATGGCCTGTTTATCTTCTTTGGAACGCAGGGGAGGATTCATCTTAAAATTTGTATTATAATTTTTTACATCTTCATCTGTTAATGTGAAATAATGAGGGGCAGTTTCGCAGGAGACATTTACACCTCTTTTTTTTGCCTGTCTGATGGCCTCCACTGATTCTCTTGTACTAATATGACAAAAATGCACCTTGGAATCTGTAAGTTCAGCAAGGGCAATATCACGTACAACCATTACACTTTCCGCAGCATTGGGAATACCTTTTATCCCATTTATAGTAGAAAACTCACCCTCATTCATGGAACCGCCGTTAACAAGGCTTAACTCCTCAGCATGTACAAAGATAGGTATATCCAAGTCTTTGCAATATTCCAATGCCCGGCGCATGAGATTGGAATTATCAAGTGGTTTCCCATCATCGGTTACAGCAACAATTCCTGCCTGCTGCATTTCATAAATTTCAGCAAGATTTTCACCCATGGAGCCTTTGGTAATGGCTCCTGTTGGATAAACCCTTGAAAGCTTAAGTTCTTTTGCTCTATTGATAATAAATTTACTTGTCTGAGCATTATCATTAACAGGATTTGTGTTGGGCATTGAGCATACTGCTGTAAAACCGCCTTTTGCTGCGGCCCTAAGCCCTGTTTCAATGGTCTCCTTGTACTCATGTCCTGGTTCTCTTAAATGGACATGGATATCAATCAGCCCTGGAACGATCACCATATTGTTTGCATCAATAATTTTATAATCCTGGTTTTTATTATCCGGGCTTTTATAATAAACTTTGAATTCATCATCTCCAGGATCAATAATGGCTTTTATAAGCTTATCTTTGATGATGATATCCTTTTTACCATCAATATTTCCAGGGTCAAGAACTCTTGCTCCCTTAATTAGAATCTGCATGTCTGCTTCCTCCTGCCACAAGATAAAACAATGCCATTCTCAAAGCAACTCCATTTGTGACCTGTTCGAGAATCATGGATTGGTCACAATCGGCAATATCACTTGAAATTTCAACCCCCCGGTTCATGGGACCTGGATGCATAATTGTGACATCATTTTTTGCAAGATTCATACGGGTTTTATCAAGTCCAAACCGTAAAGCATATTCCCTTTCTGTGGGGAAAAGAACACTGCCCTGGCGCTCCTTTTGAATTCTCAGCATCATGATAATATCAGCTCCATCTATACAGGCATCAATATTTGGAGACACCGTACATCCAAGCTTTTCTATTTTTTTTGGTATCATGGTTGCTGGAGCACAAATAAAAACATTGGCACCCATTTTTGAAAACCCTGTAATATCAGATCTTGCAACTCTTGAGTGGGCAATATCACCAATAATTGAAATTTTTAAATCTTTTATTTTTCCTTTTTTCTCCCTGATACTCATCATGTCCAACAAAGCCTGGGAAGGATGTGCATGTATTCCATCCCCTGCGTTAATAATGGAAGCATTTACACGCTTTGAGATAAGATGGGGTGCCCCGGAAGAAGAGTGGCGAAGAACAATGATATCCGGGTTCATGGCTTCAAGATTCCTGGCAGTATCAATCAAAGTTTCACCTTTTACAATACTTGAAGAGGATTTTGAAATAGAAATACTGTCTGCAGAAAGTCTTTTAGCAGCAATATCAAAGGATAGCTTTGTCCTTGTTGAAGGTTCCTGGAAAAAAAGTACTATGGTCTTGCCCCTCAATGTTGGTACTTTTTTTACAGGCCGCTGGGAAATCTCTTTCATCCCTTCTGCTGTATCAAGAATCATTGAAATCTCTTTTGGGTCAAGAGACTCAATATCAAGAATATGTTTTTTATTAAACTGCATGGCTCCTACCTTAAGATATCACCAATTCTATTCCACCTGACTCCAAACTTACTCTTATTCCATGACCAATAGATAATAAAAGCCTTACCTTTTATGGCCTTTAAATCAACAAAACCCCAGAATCGACTGTCATGGCTGTTATCTCTATTGTCTCCCATGACAAATAATTTATTTTCAGGAACTAAAATTTTCCTTAAATTATCCCTGGAGCTTACCATTGCAGAATATATTTTATTACTCTTATGGATAGCATATTCCTCACTGGTAACAAGTTTATCATTTACATATAATTTTTTATTGATGATTTCAAGGGTATCTCCTCCCGTGGCAACAACTCTTTTGATAAAATCCTTGGAAGGGTCTTCAGGATACTTGAATACAACAATATCTCCTTTTTTAGGATCTTTAATGGAAACAAGGACATTACCATCGGTAAAAGGAATCTTTATCCCATATATAAATTTATTTACAAGAATATGATCGCCTATCTGAAGGGTTTCCAGCATTGAGCCTGAAGGAATTTTAAAAGCCTGAACAATAAATGTCCTGATAAACATGGCAATAATTATAGCAATGACTACTGCCTCAATATTTTCACGCAAAGAGCTTTTTTGTTTTTTTTCTGCCATTTATAATTTTCCTAAGTAGAGCCTTTATTTAATAAAATGTATGCTGAGCATGACTTAAAAAGAACTTTGCCTTTTGTATTGATTTTTTTAAAATCTCAGCAATTTTTACTGCCTTTACCATGGAAGACAAAGGAACCGTTGGTACTTTTTTCCCTTTTATCATAATAGATCCGCTTTTGAGTTCTGCATAGCTGACCTGGCCATAGGATTTTGAGATACCTTCGGGATAATCATGTCCATAATCAATGATCTGGGTATAAAGCTGATCATCACTAACCGAGGTATATTTTAAAATTTCCTCATTCAAAATTGGAATGGGAATTCCCAAGCCCACTGACAATGAACA
>CAZYDL010000301.1:0-2717 GCA_964646305.1 uncultured Desulfobacula sp.
TTCAAATCTTGTACTAAAAATTTATACACACAGCATCTCCAACAGGAGAGTTGCGTTCAAAAATTGTTGTTTTGTAAGTTTTGCAAGCACAACAGATTCATTCCTGCCAAAAGTCACCTGAAACCTTAAAAAAATCCCCCGATTTTGCGCAGGAACAGTATAAAAAAAAATAGGCGGTGGATTTAGGGATAGTATCCCTATTGCGTATTTTTAGAAGAGTATCTGTTTTTTGTATCCCTTTCCCACCATATACAAGATATCTCATTTGTGCTCCAAATAATTTGACATTGGGTATGTAATGATATCCTTCAATAAGCTGACGCACAACGTAAGATCCTGGTTTGAAAAGGCAGGGATAAATTGAATTTGCTCTATGTCGGACTGTGGAAAAACACGATCTTTGGTATCAAATTTTGGGATCTTTTTTTTTCTTGATGATTTTTTCCTGCAAGATAAAGATCGCCGTACCGGGGGTAGGAAAACTACATTATCCATTTCCATCCGCTTTAAAATTACAGCCATCTGGGATTTTTTTATTTTCCCGTTTGATTGATACCGAACATTAAACAAATTTTTTTTGCAATAGTGCTTCCATTAAATTCAGGATTGGATTTAATTAAATCTCTGATTTGTTGAATCTGCCTTGCTGAAAAATAGTGACCAATATATTTCACACTGACTTGATCCCACTTGTCAGAGTTATCATCATAAGGATTTTCAAGGAAGGACAACAATTTTTCTACTGAAGCTTCACGAGAGGTGGGCTTTCTTCCAGCGTGGTTTAAATACTCCAACCCAGTTATGGCAAATTGTTTTATGCCTTTTATAATAGAATTTGGTGGTACTCGCAGGTCATAAATTGAAATAATTTTCATGGCTACACATAATTTGAAAAATAACACTATAACACATTGATATAATACATTATAATAGCGTCTTAAGGCCATTTTCTCCTGGAACATCCGGTAAAAACCGCCAGGACTGCCTGACGTAAAATAGCGGTGAACAAAATAAAGAGTGGAAAAAGACAGGGCAAAAAAATAATATTGCCAGCCCGAAATACCCCAGTGAACGCCGGGAGATATGCAAAGGAACATGTTGACCTGCGGGTCGTAATGCTTTTGTTATCGGTTAAAGTCAATTCCCTTTCTAAAGTCAGGAATAAAGTACCTCACGAATTTTGCCGGCAAGTTGTTTTCTTGAAAATGGTTTTTGAAGAAAATAAACGCCTTCTTCAAGAACGCCTTGGTGGGCAATGGCATTGGCTGTATATCCCGACATATACAGACTTTTCATTTCAGGTCTGGCCACCAGAAATTTTTCAACCAGGTCCCTGCCTGTCATTTCCGGGAGTACCACATCTGTAATCAGCAAATCGATGTGGCCTGCATATCTTTCGGCAATGTGAATCGCCTCACCTGGAGTACCTGCCGAAAGCACAGTATAGCCTAACACTTCAAGAATCCGTCTGGTCATGTCCAATATCTGTTTTTCATCTTCAACCAGAAGGATTGTTTCTGTACCGCCTTTGACAACATCGGGTTTTAATTCTTTATGAGGAGTCGTCTTTTTAATGTCAATAAATCTGGGCATATAAATACTGAATTTTGTCCCTCTGCCAGGCTCACTGTAAACATTAATGAACCCCTTGTTTTGTTTAATAATGCCATAGACGGTTGCCAGCCCAAGACCTGTTCCTTTCCCTTCTTCTTTAGTTGTAAAAAAGGGTTCAAAAATTTTGGAAACCGTGTCTTCATCCATACCGGAACCATCATCGCTAACCGACAGCATAACGTATTCGCCCGGGATGAATCCAAGGTGGTTGTCACAATAAGATTGATCAAATACGGTATTGTCTGTTTCAATGGTTACTTTACCTACGCCCGCTATAGCATCACGCGTATTGACCAGAAGATTTGCCAGTATCTGGTCAATCTGTGATGGATCCATTTTAACCTTCCATATACCCGTATGAGGGTCCCAAACCAGATCAATATCCTCGCCGATCAGCCTGCCCAGCATTTTGAGCATGCTTTCCACAGTATCATTAAGGTTTAATTCTACAGGTTCGACAATCTGTTTTCTGGCAAAGGCCAATAGTTGACGGGTAAGATCTGCTGAACGCTCAGCCGCATTTTTGATTTGTAACAGATCTTCATAGTCGTCTTTATCCAGCTTCTCATCTTTTGATAACAGCATTCCGGAATATCCCAGAATAATGCTGAGCATATTATTAAAATCGTGGGCTACGCCTCCGGCGAGCCGCCCGACCGCTTCCATCTTCTGGGCCTGTAAAAACTGCTTCTCCAGTTTTTTGCGCTCGCTGATATTAACAATATAACCCTGAAATTGAATAAGATTACCATCTGAATCAAATTTGCCAGTAACATTCATGATAACTTGAACAGGTTTGCCATCCATACGCAACAATTCCTGTTCATAATTACATATTGTTTTCTGTTTACAAAGAAGTTCCAGAAAACGGTCCTTTGATTTATCGGCAGGACAAAATTTAAAAAAATTATATTTTTCAGTCTCATCTTTCGTATCAAGGCCAAACATACCGGCAAAAGCCGGATTGTAATCAAGCAATGTGCCGTCCGGCAGTGAAATAAAATCACCGGAAATATCTTCCATGAAAAAATCTCGATAGCGTTCCTTACTTATCAGCAGATCCCGCTGCGCCTTACGTTCTGCGGTCGCATCACTGAAGACCA
>CAZYDL010000301.1:2817-4406 GCA_964646305.1 uncultured Desulfobacula sp.
CTTATCAGCAGATCCCGCTGCGCCTTACGTTCTGCGGTCGCATCACTGAAGACCACAACAATACCCATCAATTTATCCTTTTCTTTATTTATGGGAGCTGCACTGTCTGCAATGGGATATTCTGTTCCGTCGCGGGCTATTAACAGGGTATCGGCGGGAAGTTTTACAACACCATTTTTTTGCAAAACAAGCCTATCAGGCGTTTCTATTCTCTGGCGTGTTTTTTCGTGAATTATATGGAATAAATCCTGGAGTGGTCGGTCCTTGGCTTCTGCTTCATTCCAGCCGGTAAGCCTTTCTGCTACCTGGTTCATATGGCGGATACAGCCGGTTTTGTCCATTGAGATAACGCCATCACCAATGCTGTAAAGGGTAATCCTGAACTCTTCCAGGTATTCATTTCGTGTTTTTTCTGCTTTATACATTTTTTTATAAAGAATTGCATGCTGGTGCCTGTAAATGAATCCTAATCCCAGTATAGCAACCAGAATAAGGGAACATACAATTATAGCAATATAATGGGCATGAAAACGGGCGTTGGCTAAAATTTTGTCTTTGTCAACATGACTGACCATAAGCCAGGTCGTATCCGGTATTCGGGAGATATAACCCGCCACCTCTATCCCGCGGCTGTCCCGACCTTCAAAAATGCCTCCGCTGTCTATCCCTTTGTTAATTGCTTTGATCATATTAAGGTTCAGTGGAAGAATTTTAATCAACCCTTTTGTTGAGTCTATTTTCAAATTACTCAGAAGCATAAACTTGTCATCTTCCCGGCGGATAAGATATGTTCCCGAATTTTCATTGGAAGTAGGCCAGAAATCAAGGAGCGGATAAAGGTCTGTTTCTGGATCAATCTGCAAAATAAGTACGGCAACAGGTTGTCTGGACGAATCCAAAACCGGGGCCATAACATCAATACGGACAGCTCCTCCGGCCAGGTCGCGGGAAAGATCGCTGAATATTGTTTTCCCCGTCTTCGCAGTTTTCTGTATTAATTCTTTCTCATGCAAAGTCAGCCCAATCTTAACAGGTTCAAGAGATAATTTTACCCTGCCGTCAAGCCCTGCCAGTATAACATTACTGAAACCGTCATTAATACGGATTAATTCCCATCCTTCAAGAATTTTATTTTTCAGCAAGATATTTTCAGTATGTTTGAGCAGTTTTACCACAGCCTCGCTGAACAAACGGCTTTGTGCATATATTTTTACATTAAATATGGCTTCCTTGCGCCAGGCGGATACTTGATTTATCTTTAGCCGTGATACAGCAGTCATTTCCTGATATTCTGCGTGGCGTACCAATTGAACCTGCTGCCGGTCATAATAATAGCCTCCGGCAATGAAGCCCAAGATCAAAAAACCCATAAGAATGAGCCAGTGCCAATGGTTATTTTTGAATTGAATTTTGTTCATCCTCACCCCCTTTGTTATCTCCTTTTAATAAATTATCGTATTTTGCAATCCCGGTACGCAATGATGCCAGTGACGTCCTTTTCTCTGCCAGAATTAATTGGACTTCATTAATAATAATACTTTCAGGCTTATGCTTGTATTTCTGAATATTTCTTGATTTTGAACTCAACG
>CAZYDL010000302.1:0-4390 GCA_964646305.1 uncultured Desulfobacula sp.
TCTTAAAAGCTGGTCGGGATGAGAAGATTCGAACTTCCGACCCCAGCGTCCCGAACGCTGTGCTCTACCAGGCTGAGCCACATCCCGACTTGCAAAAATCAAGTTGTACACAAAAAACAATCAAATGTCTAATTGATAATCTTCTCTTTTATTATTGTTGCTTCCCGTCCAGGTCCAACTGAAACAATTTTTATTTTTACATTGCTAAGCTCTTCAACCCTTGCAAGATATTTTTTTGCATTTTCAGGCAAATTATCAAAATTGGTAATACCTGTAATATCCTGTTTCCACCCGGGATGACTCTCATATACCGGAACACACTCCTGTAAGGTTTTAATCTCTGCTGGAAAATCCTGGATACTATCTCCCTTATGTTCGTAGCCTGTACAAATTTTAATTTCATCTAGGTCATCAAGAACATCAAGTTTTGTAATTGTAAGGCCAGTAAGACTGTTTAACCTGACAGCATTTCTAAGAACAACCATATCCAGCCAGCCACACCTTCTTTTCCGGCCTGTGGTGGCACCGAATTCTGAACCGGTCACCTGAATTTTATCTCCGATTTCATCAAACAATTCAGTGGGGAAAGGGCCTGCTCCAACCCTTGTGGTATATGCTTTTACAATCCCGATAATTTCATTTAGATTGCCAGGACCTACGCCTGATCCATTGGCTGCATTACCTGATACAACAGAAGAAGATGTAACAAAGGGATATGTTCCATGCTCTATGTCAAGATGGGTCCCTTGAGCTCCTTCAAACAAAATTGTTTTATGATTATTAATTCCATCAAACAATATCACGGAAACATCTGCAATATAAGGCAGTAATTTATTTATAATCTGTTCAAATGAATTTATTACGGTCTCGGGATCAATGGTCTGGGTCTTAAAATAATTTTTAAGATAAAAATTCTTCTCTTCAAGAATGCCTCTTACCTTTTCTTTAAAAAGATCAAAATCAAGAAGATCACAAAATCTTACTCCTCTTCTTGTGGCTTTGTCTTCATAACAAGGGCCTATCCCCCTGCCTGTTGTTCCAATCTTATTATCACCCTTGCTGGCTTCTCTGGCACTGTCGATGAGTTTATGATATGGCATAATAATATGAGCTCTATTGCTGATTTTAAGCATGGCTGGAGAAGCATCAATATCATTTGACAATAAATATTCAATCTCTTCCAATAGAACAAAGGGGTCAACAACAACACCATTGCCAATGAAACATTTTTTCTGCTGGATAATACCTGAAGGGATTAGATGGCTGATAATTTCTTTACCATCCACAACCATTGTATGACCAGCATTGTTGCCGCCTTGAAATCTTACAACATAATCTGCATGCTCACTTAATAAATCAACAATTTTACCTTTGCCTTCATCTCCCCACTGGGTACCAACAATTACCGTGTTTCCCACTATTTACTCCTTTTAGCTTTAAAAAAACTTTTCATAATCTGCCTTGTTTTCTCTTTGCATATCCCTGATACAATTTCAGGGTTATGATTAAATCTTTTATCATCTGCCATGGTGTATAATGAATGTACAGCACCCCATTTTGCATCATTGGCACCAAAAACAACACGTTTAATCCTGGCATGGATAATCGCACCCATACACATAATGCACGGTTCAATAGTAACGTACAAAACTGTGTTAATCAATCTGTAATTTTTCACACTCCTGCATGCCATGCGTATGGCATTTATTTCAGCATGGCTGGTTGGGTCATTTGACGAAATTGGGCTATTATAACCGTATCCAATAACATTGCTATCACCATCAACAATAACTGCACCCACAGGGACTTCATTGATCTTTGCTGCTTTGCCAGCTTCCTTAATGGCAAGATTCATATAAAAATCATCATTCATAATCCAATTTGTTCCAACGCATCCTTATATAAATCTTTTTTCACAAGGTCAAATCAAAAATTATTTCTACTTAAATGTATATTGGCTTTTTTACTCGGTTTTGCAAAGAGATGAAAAAATCTTGAAATTATTACAAACCTCTGATATATACTCTTCTCATATTGCGCGCCCGTAGCTCAGCTGGATAGAGTATCTGACTACGAATCAGGGGGTCACAGGTTCGAATCCTGTCGGGCGCGCCAGATTTTACTCAGACCTTTTGCACTACCTCATGATTCTTCCCAATCGGAATATTGTTCTGGGTTTTTCCCCTTTGCTTAAATAATACGAATTTTTCGACTATTATTATTTTCATATTCTGTGGCAATTGGGCAAAAAGGGGCATTATTCAAAGATCTCCATTTATTGAATTTTAGTTACGATTGCCTTAACCGCATTGGAGTAGGGGGGAGTAGTCTCTCCTCCTTATCAATATTATTTTAAAAAGTCAATAATATTTTTTATAGAGAATTATTTTTATAAAATTTGGCCACAACTTCACAATTTTTGAAAAAGCATATTCAATTCATTAATTAACATTTTGCGATATTTTTTTCTCTCTATTGTGTTTTGCTGCACATCAAGAGGTAAAAATCTTGACATTTGATCTTTAAATTCTTTTCCGTTTACGATTCCCGGTAGCAGCAACTTCATTTTTTCAAGTTTTTCATAATAATCCAAAATTTTATAGTCTTGAATCTTTAAATTTATTAATTCCATGTCAAGCTGCGCACCTTGTGTATTCAGCCACCTCAAATCCCAGATATCACGATACCGGATATATGCCTGGCAATTTATTAAAGAAACCAGCTTATCTGCCATAATTTCATTCAAAGATTCCACCATAACAATAGTATCGGAATAACCATCCGGCAAAAAATCATAATTGTGCTTCAATGCGCAAGGCTCCTGTGAATAAGCCGGAATATTAGCAACCTCAATTTTAATCTTTTGTCTTGGGATATGTCTTTGACCTGGAGCTGTAATCACAACAATCTGCCATTTATCAACATGTATATCCCGGAATTCCAGTTCAAGTGCCATATCTTTTGGTTCTCTAACCATCACCTCAAGCCCGTATCTATACCCAATATAATGTTTAATACAGGATTTCATTTCCATTAAATATCCTGAAGCAAAGTCATACCCACCAACAAAATCCAAATCTTCACTATACCGTACAGCCCCATAGCACAACCGAAGGGATGTACCGCCCTGAAAAGTCAATTGATCAAGCAGCCTCTCTTTATCAAGAACAAAAAGGATATCATAATGCAGTAACTCTTTTTCAATAACCGGTCGCATATGTGACTGTCCACTCTTTTCCATTCCAAGAGTCACAAGTTTATGTAAATCCACCAGCTTTTTAAACATATGCCTGTTCCTTGGTCACCATTTGAAGATTTCGACCAACATTTTTAAGATCTTTCAAGGCAAGCTCTTTAACAGCAATCCGTAATGGCCTTCCTTCAATTCTTATTACCTGAGAGAGAATATCAGATACAGACTTTTTGGTATGGGTGAATTCTATCACACCATAATGTGTGCTAAATATCCCTTTACGTCCAGTTGTCATCACCGTCAACCTGTCAATGGGAATTTGAGAAATCAATCCATATTCAGACAACATGGATTCAAGACTGACATAATTATACTCTCCGCGCCGTAAAGCCTTTGCAATTTGCTCAATGATATAGCCATCAAAAGATTGCGCATGAGTATTGACATACACCCCTCTACAGGCACGCATGATAATCCCATCATTTACCAGGCGGTTAATACCTTCTGTAAGGGTTTTGGGATTATCTTCAAAAAATACTTTAGCCAAATCCTGTTTAGTAAAGACATACCGTCCTTTTCTATCCCAATGGCGAAAAGCAGTATAAGCATATAATTTTTTCATAATTTTTAGTCAACAGAAAATCTATAAATTAATAGACTTATTGTATACCTAAAAAGAGAGCTTGTAAAGTGGAAAATAATAAAAGATTGGAGATATTATGTTTGACACATAAATAGAATTTAAGACCTGCCGTTTTTGTAAACATGGGTTAAATTGTAAGACCTTTGAATAATCTCTTTTTTTAAAATTTGCATCAATTTTGCAATTAGTTGATTCTTTCATTTTTATTTCTTTAGTGTGATTCATTTTAAAAACATGAAAATATTTCTTTTAGACTCATCAAATTCGATTTCAATAAAAACTATTTTCCCAAGTAGTCAAAGTTTATTATTGTGAGTTGGGTGAGGGTTTTGTAAATATTTAAAGGGTCCGTAAACTGCTTGGATGCCATTAAGGAAATGTATATAACTATCCAGAGAAGCACTGTTACTGGATAGTTTTAGTTCTACGGCTCTAAAGATATCTCTTCTGCTTATATCCATAGCATCCGCAAGCATTTCATTTTTTTCTTCTCTACTCAGCATTCTTGATGCCATTTATCAATTTGTCATAATCGTCAAGTTTATCAAATAACT
>CAZYDL010000303.1:0-4389 GCA_964646305.1 uncultured Desulfobacula sp.
GCATCCAAAAGGGATTCATGGGTTCCAGTATCCAACCATGCAGTGCCCCTGCTGAGCAGCTCGATGGTCAAATCTTTTCGTTCAAGATAAATTTTATTCACGTCTGTGATTTCAAGTTCGCCTCTTTCGGACGGCTTGAGTTGTTTTGCAATGGAGACAACATCATTATCATAAAAATATAAGCCTGTGACAACATAATTGGATTTGGGGTTTACCGGCTTTTCTTCGATACTGATAACTTTATCGTGTTCATCAAACTCTACCACGCCATATCGTTCAGGATCTTTGACATAATAGCCAAATACAGTGGCTCCTTTATCCTGGAGGGCAATTTGCTGAAGTCTAGTCGACAGCCCTTCTCCGTAGAAAATATTATCTCCAAGCACCAGGGTGACAGGATCATTGCCAATGAATTTTTCACCGATTATAAAAGCCTGGGCCAGGCCGTCGGGTGAAGGCTGAATTGCATATTGAAGAGAGATACCCCACTGGGAGCCGTCTTTTAAAACTTCTTTAAAATTATCCACATCATGGGGGGTTGTTATGATCAGAATATCATGAATACCTGCCAGCATAAGGGTGGACAAAGGATAATAAATCATGGGTTTGTCATAGACCGGCATGAGCTGTTTGCTGACTGAAAGAGTTAAAGGATACAGGCGGGTACCTGAACCTCCGGCAAGAATAATTCCTTTACGCATAATTTATTTTTTCACTCCCTGGACTAAAGCAAAATTGAACACTGTTCAAAGGCCTTTGGTTTTTTCACGGTTTTATTATATACTCTTTAAATTGATATAAATAGAATCCTGCAATCTTTAAATACTCGCTGGAAATCTGTTTTACTTTATACCAGTTAAACATTGATGAAAAACTATTACCCTGCCTAAGATACCTGCTGCCACTAAAACTTATCTGATAATCTTTGGTTTTAAAAACCCTTGAGGCTATTATGCTGATACGGCGCATGTGAAAGGGTGAGCTGACAAATATGGCTGATTTATAGCCTGCTGTATCCATCATTTTTTTGGCTTCCAATGCTTCAATATGTGTATTTTCATAGTATCTGGGATATGCGCTGGTGTTTAATGTACTCTTGCGAAAATTTTGGGTTCTGTTTATTTTTCCTTTAACAAGGGTGTATTCACTGTGGTATGCCGGGATAATGAGCGCCTTTGCATAATTTTCTTTTAAAAGCTGGTGGGCTTCTTCAAGTCTTTTTTCATATTCCAGACCTATGAATAAAACCACAATATCTGATTTTACAGGTTTGTTATTTAATTTAAGGTATGAATAAGCAAAAACATAAACAATCATGATACAGATGATAGATATTATTGCTGTTATCAAAGATTTTCTAAAGTGCATCAATCCATTAAACTTTGATTTTTTTTTAACATTGGAATTAAAGGCATGGCTCCGCCCTGTCGGTTACATAAGACACCGGGAATTTTCTTTGGGATAATTTTTAATAAAACCACGCTTTCCCTTAAAACGCAAGGCTTATTAGGCCTTTTACAAAGAATGTTGACTCGACTTTTTTTGATTTTTCAAAACCTTTGCGAATTTAAAAACAACAGTACAAAAATTATGCAGACATTGATGAATCCAATTGACAATGCCGGGTTATTAAGTATAATTTGTTCCAGGAAATTTCATTATGGCTGTATTTGAATATAAAGCACTTGACAATAAAGGAAAAAATGTCTCTGGTATTATAGATGCCGAAAGCAATACTGCGGCTAAAGCCAAACTCAGGCATCAAAAGATTTTTCCCATAGATTTAAACAAAATTGAGTCAAATACAGCTTTAAAAAATAAGAAATCATTGTTTCCGCAAATAAATTTTTTCACAAGAATAAGCTCTTCAGAGCTCTCCATGATCACACGACAATTGTCAACACTCTTGTCTGCCGGGTTCCCACTTGTTAAGGCAGTTTCTACCCTTGTTCCCCAGACAAGATCAAAAGCCATGCAGAGGGTGCTCTCAAAAATAAAAGATGCCATTGAAGAAGGCAGCAGCTTTGCCAATGCCCTTGCCTTGTATCCAAATGTATTTTCGCCGATTTTTATCAATATGGTAAATGCAGGGGAATCTTCAGGAACTCTGGAAATTGTTCTTGAACGGCTTGCAGATTTCAATGAGAACAGAGAAGATTCTAAAAATAAAATCCAGGCTTCCCTGGCATACCCTGTTTTAATGTCTTTTATTGGATTTGGAGTTTTACTTATTCTTTTAACCTATGTTGTGCCTGGCATCGTAAATATATTTTCCGACATGAATCAGACCCTGCCCCTGCCGACCATTGTTCTCATTTCCGTGAGTTCTTTTTTTAAATCCTGGTGGTGGGGTATTCTCATGGCTCCCTTTTTACTTTTTTTTGTACTGTTTTTGATTCGCAAAACAAATAAAGGGGCATATTATATTGACAACCTTCTTATTTCTCTGCCAATTTCAGGAAACCTGTTAAAAAAAATTATTGCTGCGAGATTCACAAGGACTCTTGGCTCTTTGCTGGAAAATGGTGTCCCCATGTTAACTGCCATGAATATCACAAAAAGTATTGCCGGGAACAGGGTAATGTTTGAACTTATCTCAAAGGCCTGTGATACGGTGGAACAAGGTGGTGAATTAGGTGATGTCCTTATTGACAACAGGGTTTTTCCTTCTCTTGCCGCCCAGATGATTAAAATCGGAGAAACCAGTGGTGAGTTGGAAAAAATGCTGGTAAAGACAGCCGATCTTTTTGAAAAAGACGTTCATACTGCTGTAACTGCTGCGACATCTTTAATAGAACCTCTTATTATTTTAATAATGGGAATTGTGGTTGGTGGAATTATCCTTGCCATATGTCTGCCCATATTTGAAATAAATCAACTTATTCAATAACTGCCACGGGCAGATTTGATTTGTCATAAAAGCCTGTCCACAACAAAGAGAAAAACATCTGATTACTTTTCACAGTGTTCATATAGAAAATTTAGTCAAAAAAAGAAGAACCGGGGCAGCTACTGGCGGTATTATGCTGCCCCGGTTTACGGTGAGGTGGTTAATCAGAATTCTGGAGGTAAGTAAATGCCTTTACTTTTATATCTGAATAACTGAATTTAACTATTGCATTCTTGATGCCAAATGGACTGATTGTTTTATAATTTTTTAATTTTTATTATAAGTATTTGTTTTATCATAAAAATATAGAAAAAAAATTGTTATTTAAGGTTCAAAAGGCAATGAATTGATTTTTATTTAACGTTACGTCTCTCTCGCAGTAACGTTATGGTAACGTTACAAACCAGATCGGTTTTATTTTCTTGAAAAATAATAAATCAAAAACAGGTGAATTTTCAGTGTGTTATAAAAAAATCTTACTCTTTTTAATTTTTCTGGTCTATTAGTTGCTAATCCAATAGAGTTTAATAAAGTTTATTATAAAATCCACATCCATTTTAAACAGTGGAAAAAAAAGACAACATTATAAAACCAGATAATTAATATACCTTAATTAAGGAGTAGAATATGAACCGAGACAATGATCTGTATATTACCGAAAGTGACAAAAGCGTAAGCCAGTTTGTAGCTGATTTTGTTGACACCGTTGAAAAATATGCCTTTGTTGTTAATAACTTTGATTCCATGAATATGAAAAAGACATTCCGTGAGCATGGCGGTGAAGTCCCGGACAATTTTGATCTTCATATGATGCAGATCTGCAAACCTACCAAAGCAGATAAAAGCCTGACCATGAATCCTGAACGTGCCATCTTCATGCCCAAATTTGTTATGGTTTTTTCCAAAAACGGAAAAACCCAGATTCGCTACTTAAGTTATGGTGTATCGGATATTGAAGCATTTGTAATTGACGATCCTAAATTTCCTAAATCTGTTTCCCAGACATTTGTCAAAATTCGTTCAATGATTGAAGAGGCAAAGAAAAAAAGTAATCTGCCCATATCAATTTTTGAATATAAATGTAATAAATGTAAAAATGAGTTTGAACAACATGTTTCTGAAGGCAACGACAGCGATGTTTCCTGTCCTGAATGTAATACCAAGGAAGTTTCAAAAAAAATGAGCGCTGCCTGATAAAGCAAAGAACAAAAGGAGTATTCCATGCCTATTTTTGAATATAAATGCAATCACTGTGCAAATGAGTTTGAAAAACTTGTTTTTGCAGGTGATGATAAAGATATTTCCTGTCCTGAATGTGACTCCATGGAAATTTCAAAAAAAATGAGTGTTGCAAGTTTTATGGGAAGCAGCAGTATTGGAAAATGCGCAACAGGTTCTTCAGGTGCTGGTTTTTCATGAGCAGGATAAGAGCATCCTTCAGTTAGAAGGATATAAAAACAGACCACATTAAAAAAACGGGTTTATTTTAGAACAATTTT
>CAZYDL010000304.1:0-4382 GCA_964646305.1 uncultured Desulfobacula sp.
CTGGTAATTAATATTTCCCCCAATATCTTGAAAATATGTATCAATAATGGCAAAATGGTTTTGTTAAATTGTCGATTAATACATTAAGGAGAAGATTGCATAATGTCTCTGGTGCAAAAAAGGCGGGAAACCCGCCAAATCAGTGTTGGGAATGTAAAGGTTGGTTCTGATTCACCAATATCAGTCCAATCCATGACCAATACACAGACACAGGATGTTCAAGCCACGGTAAAACAGATACTTGCCCTTGAAAAGGCGGGTTGTGAGATTATCCGTGTGGCAGTTCCTGATATGGAATCAGCCCTTGCCATTGAGAAAATCAAACAGAGAATTTCCATTCCTGTAATAGCTGATATCCATTTTGATTACAGGCTTGCAATTGCATCTGCAAAGGCAGGAGTGGATGCTTTAAGGATCAATCCAGGCAATATTGGGGAGCACAAAAAGATAAAAGCTGTGGTGGATTGTGCAAAAGAGCATAAAATTTCCATAAGAATTGGTGTTAATGCAGGATCCCTTGAAAAAAATATTGAAAAACGTTTTGGAACCACTGCTAAGGCCATGAAGGAAAGTGCATTGAGCAATATAAAAATTCTTGAAGATTTGAATTTTCATGATATAAAGGTATCCCTTAAGGCTTCTGATGTATCCCGTACTGTGAAAGCTTACAGGCTTCTTGCTCCAGAAACCGATGTGCCGTTTCACGTCGGGGTAACTGAAGCAGGAGGGCTTTATGCCGGCATTACAAAATCTGCAATCGGTATTGGCATGCTGCTTGCTGAAGGGCTTGGAGATACCATGCGGGTTTCATTGACAAGGGATCCTGTTGAAGAGATAAGAACAGGTTATGAGATCCTGCGGGCTCTGGGAATCAGGAGCCGTGGCCCTGAATTAATTTCATGCCCCACATGCGGAAGATGCAAAATTGATCTTTTTAAAATAGCCCGTGATACAGAAAAAGCTTTACTTGAAAGCTCATCTAAGATTAAAATTGCCATTATGGGTTGTGCTGTAAATGGTCCGGGTGAAGCCAGAGAAGCAGATATTGGTATAGCAGGTGGTGATGGCAAAGGTATTTTGTTTAAAAAAGGAAAAGTAATACGCAAAATTGATCAGGATCAACTTGTGGAACAATTATTGATGGAAATTGATAAAATTGAAAATGAAAAAAGTGGAGATATTTAATGGGTAAAAAGAGTAAAACAGCAATTGAGCCAACACGGAAACAGGATTATCCAGCTTGGTATCAGGCAGTGATTAAAGCTTCGGATATGGCGGAAAACTCTCCTGTCCGTGGGTGTATGGTGATAAAACCATGGGGCTATGCCCTGTGGGAAAATATTGTGAGCCAGATGGATATAATGTTTAAAGAGACTGGCGTAAAAAATGCCTATTTCCCTCTTTTTATTCCCTTAAGTTATCTGGAAAAAGAGGCAGAGCATGTGGAAGGCTTTGCCAAAGAGTGTGCCGTTGTAACCCATCACAAGCTTGAAAAAGATGAAAATGGCGGTTTGGTGCCATCGGGAAAACTTGCTGAACCTTTGATTGTCCGGCCCACATCTGAAACAATAATTGGTGAATCCATGTCCAAATGGACAACAAGCTACAGGGACCTTCCCATTCTTTTAAATCAGTGGGCCAATGTTGTCCGATGGGAGATGAGAACCCGCATGTTTTTGAGAACCAGTGAATTTTTATGGCAGGAGGGTCACACTGCCCATGCAACAGAATCAGAAGCAAAAGAGAGAACAATGATGATGCTCGATGTCTATACTAAATTTGTTGAAGAGTATCTTGCCATGCCGGTGATCAGAGGCAGGAAAACTGTTTCAGAAAGATTTCCAGGGGCTGAGGATACTCTCTGCATTGAAGCCATGATGCAGGACAAAAGAGCACTTCAGGCAGGAACTTCCCATTTTTTAGGGCAGAATTTTGCCAAAGGTTCTGATATTAAATTCCAAAATGAAGAGGGGCAAGAAGACTTTGCCTGGACGACTTCATGGGGAACTTCAACACGTATGATAGGCGGGATGATCATGGTTCATTCCGATGATGATGGCCTTGTGATGCCGCCTAAAGTGGCTCCTGCCCATATTGTTATTTTACCCATTGTGAAAAAAGGTGGTGACAATATGGCAGTCCTGGAAAGCGCCAAAGGCCTTAAAGATGCCCTGGAAACAAAATTATTTCATGGCAGAAAGCTTATTGTTGAAATTGATGATAGAGATATAGGCGGTGCAAGAGGATGGGAGTGGGTTAAAAAGGGTATTCCTGTACGTATTGAGCTTGGACCAAGGGATATTGCACAAAATTCAGTTTTTATGGCAAGAAGGGATGAACCTGCAAATAAAAAACAATCCATGAACAGGGAAGAGTTTATAGATCAAATTACAGATATCTTAGATAATATGCAGGATAATTATTTTAATCGGGCTGTGAACCATAGAAAAGAGAATACATTTGAGATTGATGATAAGAATAAATTTTATAAATTGTATAAAAAAGCCAAAGGGTTTAATAATGGTGCCTTTGTAATGGCACACTGGTGTGGAGCCCAAGAGTGTGAGGAGAAGATAAAAAACGACCTGTCTGTAACTATCAGATGTATCCCCTTTGACAGCCCCACAGAAAATGGTAAATGTATCTGCTGTGACAATTCAAGCTCCAGAAGAGTACTCTTTGCCAAGGCATATTAAAGTGTTTTATAAGAAGCAATGATTAGAATTACTGACATACTTGACAGGATCTATGAGTATAATCCAGATGGTGACCCAGACATTATAGATCGGGCATATATCTATTCTGCAAGGGTGCATGAAGGTCAGATGCGGCTTTCTGGAGAACCCTATCTGTCCCATCCCCTTGAAGTTGCCAATATTTTAGCTGAGATGCGCCTGGATGTTGAGAGTATTGCAGCAGCTCTTTTGCACGATGTAATTGAAGATACCCCGGCAACAAGAGAAGATATTGAAGAGATGTTCGGCCCCGGAGTTGCCCACATTGTATCAGGTGTCACAAAACTCTCTGGCCTGTCATTTTCAACTAAAATCGCCCACCAGGCAGAAAGCCTGAGAAAAATGATCCTTGCCATGGCAGATGATATAAGGGTGGTCTTGATAAAACTTGCAGATAGAATACATAATATGAGGACTCTTAAATATCATCGTAAACCTGAAAAACAGGCTGCTATTGCCCAGGAAACCCTTGATATTTATGCTCCCATAGCTGCACGCCTTGGAATTTTCTGGATGAAATATGAGCTGGAAGAGATTGCTTTTTATTATACATTAAGAGATGATTATGACCGCATAGATGCACTGGTGAATAAGGCAAAAAGTGAAAAAGACGACTACATAAAAGTAGTCAGTGAAAAACTCCATGAAAAAATGCAGGAAATGGGACTGGACGGTGCAATAAAAGGGCGGTATAAACAGCCATACAGTATTTATCAGAAAATGAAATCCCAGAATCTTGAATTCAATGAAGTGTATGATATTACTGCATTTAGAATTATCCTTGATACTATTCCCCAGTGCTATGCTGCCATGGGAGCCATTCACTCCATGTGGAAACCCATTTATTATAAAATAAAAGATTATATTGGCAATCCCAAACCTAATATGTATCAGTCCATTCATACAACTGTGGTGGGGCCAAAGGGGGATAGAGTTGAGATTCAAATTCGAACCCGTGACATGGACGAGATTGCAGAATCCGGCATTGCAGCTCACTGGAGCTATAAAGAGGGGAGCAAGGTTGACGAAAGCACAGGTGAATTGTTTGCCTGGATCTCCAAGCTTGTGGAAAATCAGGAAAATTATAATGATCCCGATGAATTTTTAGAAAATGTCCGTATTGATCTCTATCCCGATGAAATTTATGTTTTCACACCCCAGGGAGAAATCAGAACTCTGCCCAAAAAAGCCACGCCTGTAGATTTTGCCTATATGATACATACTGAAGTGGGTGCCCAGTGTACAGGGGCCAAGGTTAACGGGAAATTAGTCCAGTTGACCCACGAACTTCACACTGGTGATACAATAGAGATTATTACAACAAAAGATCACACTCCAAGCCCGGACTGGCTTAATTTTGTAAAGACCGTAAAGGCAAGGGCTAAAATTCGTGCCTGGATAAACGCAAAGGAGAGAGAAAGAAGCTATTCCCTTGGCAGGGAGATGTGTGAAAAGACCTTTAAAAAGAAAAACCAAAATTTCAATACTCTTGTTAAATCAGGGCAAATCAAAAAAGTTGCAGACATCTTTGGTTTTAAAAGTATAGATGACTTGATCGCCCATGTTGGATTTGGAAAGCTTACTCCTTTGCAGGTTTTAAATAAAGCCTTGCCCGAGCTTGAAAAAAAGGAGACAAAAACAAAAAAT
>CAZYDL010000305.1:0-4379 GCA_964646305.1 uncultured Desulfobacula sp.
CACACTCGTCTTCACAATCAGATCCACCATGGCTTCCATAAGCAACACTTACTTCACCCAAATACTTGTATTCTGGTTCTATTGCGTATATGTCACATGTTACACTTGCCCACTTTTCACATGAGAAATCCCATGAGGGGATGTATCCGTATTCGTTTGGAATCCTATCATGCGTTTCCGTATAGGATGTCTTGTCGGATTCTACTTTACATGTTGCTTTGTATACCCCCCACCATCGTGCAAAAGTATATGAACATTCGTCACTACCTTTGTACAAATACAAGTATATCAAGTAGTTACCTGATCTTACATAATCCGAATCTACAAGTGCAGTTCTGTACGGATATATTAAAAATATTGCAACTGCTACCAGTAACAGTGTAGCCACTATGTACACAAGCTTATTCTTCTTAATGTTTAGTCCCATTTAATATAATGTTTCTCCATAAAAATTTATTGTTTTTGTATATACAATAATCAATTTATTTTTTTCTGAAGATATATTATGAATATGGCTAGTAGACTTGTTGAATGGTTCAAGAAGATGGGGTTGGAAATTTACGTTATACTAATGTTTGCATTAACCGTTATAGCATTGTTCGCTGGTGCTGGTGCGGTGCTGTTGAGAATATTGCTCTCGGCAGCATTTGGTTTTCTAGCCCTGTTGATAGCTGGTAACAAGTTGGAAAACGTGTTTAACAAGTTTGGCGTTGGCAAGTACTGGAGAACCATAACGATAATATGCTTCGTTATAATAGGCTTGTGGAATTGGTTAGTTTTAATATTGTTATTGGCATTCCTAATAGTCTGGAGCTTATTATGAAATGTACCAATACATAGCCATACTAATCTTAGGCATAATTCTCCTTGGTGTGGCTGGATATGGTGCTGAGCAACTGACAGACATAGGAGCTGGAATTGCAAGCTTCTTCCTGAACAACTTCTACTACCTAATTGGATTCCTGTTATTCGTGTTTGTTGGTTCAATTATAGTGTCCAAATTCGTAAGAGGTGAAATATCAAGGGGAGAAACTGCGAAGTACGTGGCTGTGTTAATATTGTTGGGATTGTTCGTCATGTTTGGCATTCCTCTGCTGTGGGGAAGCATGTTTCACACGTACAAGGTAAAGGTTCTCGTTAGCCTGTACAATCCACCCTTCGGAGGACGCACGAAGATAACGTCTGCCCAAATAGATTACAGCTCGTTCCAGAAATCTTACGTTCCATTTTCTGCAGGAAAGTTACCGCTTGGGTGGTTTTCCGATACCGTTGATGTTAACTTCCTCACCAAGTGCTACGCAGAAGGAGAAACTGTCTATTCCAACCTGGACAAGGAAACCGTGACTGTCGGAGAGCTTGGCACCGTTACAATCGAGCATTGGCTGTACAACCTGCCAGCTGGCTCTCGCTGTACAGTTGACATATGGTTAACTGGAGAAGAGGCAGATCCATCTCACAAGATAATTTCATTCACAGTTCCAGCATAGCGATGTATATACAACAATGTTTTTAAGCTAATAGATTCTATTATATTAAATGATGAAGAAAGTGCTCACATTGTTAATAGCAGCATCGCTCGTGGTATCTTCAGCATACGCACAGCCAGTAATTGATATAGAAACTTCCTCGCAAATGCAGGGTTCTCCAATGATAAATGACAAGCTATCGTTCTTAGTGCCGCTGGCGTATCAAGCAGGACCTTACCAAACAATAAAGATATGTGGTAAGATATCGAACTCTAAATCGTCAGTAACGCACGCAGTTCTGGACGTTTATACAAAACTAGAAGGAGATACGGACAAGCTGACTGAGAAGAAAATCGAATACTGGTACACGGAGTCTGGTATTAGTGGTCATGGAGGACCATTCACAGTAAAGGGTACAAGGTATCCCAGCTCTGGAACTACAGTGTTCACGCTAGCACCAGGAGATTACCTGAAGATGTGCTGGATTCTAAAGACAGGTAGTTTCAACAAGGAAGGAAAAATTAGAGCGTATTTCTACGCAAAGGAGAGCAATTACAACATAGTAAAAGAGAAGTATTCCGAGTGGGTAACACTCAAGCCACAACCACCATCTGTATCTGGGTGGGACGTTAACATAATGATATATGGTGGACTTGCGGCTCTCATAGCGTTAGGCTTATTAAGGGTAAAGGGCATAATATAAAAATGGCGGGAGTGTTGTCGAGCCTAGCATTCATTATAGGATACATTGAGAGAAGGATAGGGACAAGGTATCCGAAGATTATTTTGGCAGCGATAGCGGTAGCCTTGTTCGATGCCATAGTATCTGCGTTGTTGCATTTAACGGTAGGATATTCTGCATGGGTTGGATTGCTGCTATTGTTCTTGGTAGTGATCGTTATAGAAGGTTTCCTTGGTAACATGAGAGACATGCAGTATATAATAACGATAGGATCCTTCCTGTTGATGGTGCTTGCAATATTAGTGCTTGGAGGTTTGGTAACCATCGCTCCAATAACAGCATCCACGATTGAATACGGAATTGGCAATATTGTATACTTGGTAATATCGGACATATTCTACGCACTATTCGGTGCATCGCTATCGACGCTAATACAGTCAATCAAGGAGTAAATGACAAGATACGAAAAGCTACCATTCAAGTATGTCGAACCTGACATCTGGCAAATTCCATTACTCGTAGTACTGCAAGCCCTGGTAGCCTTTGGTGCGAACCTGGCTGGATGGAACATAGACCCTCTATCTTTTTTCTTCATACCACTGGTCGTGGCAATACTGTTCTGGAGAGAACAGTCCTACAAGATAATTACAGATTACTTTGGATTTAACACCAAAAATATAACTCAAAAAATATTGGCTTCCGTAGTTGGTGCCTGTCTTGGCATTTCACTGTACCTTGTATTGAAGTACTCGAGAATGTCGTTGATACCTTATGCTTCGTACAGGCTTGCAGAATTGTCTCCCATATCAGGAACGAGTGACGTGCTCACCACGATATATTCCTCGCTACCAATTATATTGACGTTTGCAGCCGTGTTGATAGCTGTTTTGCTTTTCGTTGCAAAGAAGCTGAAGCCAACCCACATGCTAGCGATAATAATCACGTTGCTGATACCGTTCATGTTCATAGCCGCCCAACCAGTTGGAATATTGAACCTAATAATAGGCTATGGCGAGGAGATACTGTGCTTGATATTTGCGATGATTGCCATAAATTGGCTGGTGTACAACTTTAACTTGAAGTACAACAATCCTGCAACTCACGCAGCTGGATGGGTAATATCCAGGGCATCTTGGGCGGTCATTCATGCATTGTCCTCTTACGGATTCGTGCTCGGTGCATACGTCTCTGCATTCGTCTTGGGAATGATATTCACGCTAATAGGATACATGTTCTGGTTCACCGAGTTAGCAATTCCCATCCTGCTGATATTTGGTGGCTTGGACTTGTATTACTATTACCTCTACGGAATAGACACGTTGTTGTACCTTGGAATCATCTTGATGGTGACCGCACTTGGCATAATAGTGGATAGAAAGATATTTAGAGATGATTCGCTGGCATTCAAGGAATACGTGATATACGGTG
The DNA here is from genome assembly GCA_964646305.1 of uncultured Desulfobacula sp. Taxonomy (GTDB): domain Bacteria; phylum Desulfobacterota; class Desulfobacteria; order Desulfobacterales; family Desulfobacteraceae; genus Desulfobacula. The sequence continues at coordinate 3,577 of CAZYDL010000305.1, forward strand.
CTGCGATGGCTCACGCATTCTACGACTTATCTTTCGTGTTGTTTGCATGAACTATGGAAAAAATAAGACTTGGAGCATCCGTAGCTCATCTCACGTTAGTGCTCGTTTCATATTACCTTAACCTACCTCTACCTTTCATATTCGCATTCACGATACTATCCTTTTCTCCAATATGGATACCTTTCCTGAAGTTTGCTCTTGCGATTGTCAAGAACACGCCTCACGTAACCATATCTTACGTGATAACGTACACGATTGCAATAGCGTACTATTTCTATCAGTATGGCATTTCCGTAGAGTCCGTGTTGTACTTGTTGCTTGGAGTTGGCATAATGTTGTTGGTAATACTTTTATATAACTTTACGTTTAATTATTTGGATAATGAAGGGGTTAAGAGTTATCGTTGGAAAGCTGTTCTCTCGTACTCGATCGCAACAACGTTCGGATTACTGTACCTCCTCATTTTCAAATCTGTCCTTAGCTTGGGATTTGGTTACTGATCCTGTAACGAAGCTAATCATACTTACGCTGTACGAGAGGAGAGGAAGCATCAAGCAATCAAGGTTGGTTGAAAAGGTGTGCAAGCACAATTACTCGAAGCCAACCGTATTGAAGAGAATAAACGAACTAATAGACAAGAGGATCATAATACCAGATTATTCCACAGGAATAAAATCACCAGAGTTGCGTTTGGATAGAAGCAGGGTGAGGGTTTACTACGATTTCAAGTATTACATGCACTTTTACATATGCACCATTTGTAGCATAGCGTTTTCAATGGTCTTGTCTCACGTGTATCACAA
>CAZYDL010000306.1:0-4358 GCA_964646305.1 uncultured Desulfobacula sp.
TTTTTCTCCTTTAGAAATCCGCTTGAATGCATATTCAAAATCCAGTTGTTAAGAAAATTGAGTGCATCATGGTCTGATTTTTTAATGGCAAATCCAATGGGCTCTTTTGTAAAATTTTCCTTGATTGGAACAAATAATTTATCAGGATATTTTAAAGCATGGAAGACTGGCATGGGCGCCGAAGAGATTACAGCATGGACACGTCCCAGATTTAATTCCTGAAGTGCCTGGCTTTCATTTTCAAACAATTTTAACCTTGCTTTTGGCATATATTTTCTTGCAGACTGCTCAGCTGTAGTTCCCATACGGGCTGCAAGAATAACATAGTTTTTATTAAAATCATCAAGAGAGGAAAATCCTTTGGCCTTAACTTTATGGGCAACCATGGACATTCCTGAATAATCATAGGGAATGGTAAAATTAACCTTTAAATTCCTTTTAGGTGTAATACCCATACCTCCTATAATCACATCAAACTTGCCGGTTAAAAGGGCTGGAATAATACCTGACCATGCAGTTGGTACAAATTCGATTTTAACACCCATGTCCTGTGCCAGTTTTTTTGCCACATCTATTTCAAATCCAGTAAGGTTGCCCTGTTTGTCCTTCATTGCCCAGGGAACAAATGTGGACATTCCAACTCTTATTACTCCCTGCTTCTGGATTTTTTCAATAATACTCTCTTTGGCAAAACAAGTAGTGCTGGTAATGAGAAATAACAATATCAGACTCAAACATAAAATTTTCTTCATGACTCCTCCTTTTTTATATTTTTTTTATATGCAATAACTATGTTTAAATTTTATGACCTAAAGGCCACACATAACCTCAAGGTCACAAGCAAGTGGTTTATATTTAGCTGCAATTGTAATCATGACAAATCCTCCATAGTATTTATCTCCATATAATTTTCAAATTGCCTTATAAGAAATGAGAGGCTTGCCGTAATAATAAGATAACATAATGCCACGAGAAACCATATTTCAAAAGTTAAAAATGTTTCAGAAACTATTCTTTGGCCCTGCATGGTTAAATCATAAATGGAAATCGTACTTACAAGTGCTGAATCTTTTATTAATGAGACGGTTTGCCCTGCAAGCATGGGAAGGGTTGAACGAAGCATCTGTGGAATAATAATTTTTATATAAATTCCAGGCACACTTAAACCAATACTCTGGGCTGCTTCATACTGCCCCTTTGGAACATTGATAATACCTGAACGGATAATCTCCGAAGAGTAGGCACCTTCAAACAGGCTCAATGCTATGATAGCAGAGTAGAAAGCTGAAATATTAAAAACAGGTGAAATCACAAAATAGATTAAAAATATCTGGATGAGCAGAGGGGTATTTCTAATGGTTTCAACATAAAACCATGCAATAAATTTAAGTACAGGAGAGGATGATAATCTTGCAAATGCAGACGCAACACCTACAATCAAGGCCAGAACAAGACTGATACAAGAAATTTTAATTGTAATTATCAGCCCGTCAATTAATAATCCTTTAGTGAATTTCCCGTCTTGAAAAACAAATAAAAATTCTTTAACCCTGTACCACTGCCAGTTATATTCAAGGTTTTTATACCCGAAAAGAAATACAAGAAGAATAAATAAAATAAATATAAAGGGTTTAACACCCTTTTTTATATGGTTCATGGTCTGGTTTTTTGATTTTCAAAAATTATTTTTAAAGTAAGAGAGGTCCCATCTTCAGAATCAATGATTAAAGTGCCGTTTAACTTTCTTGCCCTTGCCTGCATATTTGAAAGACCATGGCCTTTTATTATATCATCTCCAAACCCTTTCCCATCATCTTTTATAATCAACAATATTTTTGTCTTTGTTATATCAATTGTGACAAAAACATGTTTTGCCTTTGAGTGTTTGATAATATTGGTCAAAGCCTCTTTATATATTCTTAAAATATTTAAGAATATAACACTGCCTGGTTCTTTTAAATTCTCGTCAACATTATTTTTAAAACTTAGAGACAAGCCTAAGGGCTGGAGCATTTTTTTACCAAGGCGATAAAGTTTTTCCACTAAGACGGACCAGCCAACTTCCTGTTCATCAAGGCTTTGCATAAAATTTCCAATTTCTGTCATACAATCACTGGAAAGTTCTGATATTGTCAAAAGAACTTTTTCCATCCCCTGTTTGGTTGGGTTATTTAATCCCATTTGAGAAAGAAATTTTATATTGGTTGCTGTTCCTCCTATTCCATCATGGAGATCCTTGATTAATTCAAGCTTTTCTCTGGATTTTATCTCTAACTGTTCAGCATAGATTTTCAACTTTTCCTGAGTTTTAATATTGTGCCACCTCTTTATAGCTTCAAGGCTTATAATAAAAATAATTAAAGCCCAGGTAACAAAGGAATAAGATGATTCAATCTTGCCAAGTCCAATAAGAGCAGCATGAATCCCGCTCAGGATTATGGGAATTAATCCAAGCAGGTAAACCTGGGCAAGCCTGTCTTTTTGTTTGATTGCATCTTGAAAACAAACGCCTGCAATGATAAGCATTTCAACTATTAAAAGCACGCGCAAAAAGTTCAAAAGCATGGAACCCATTATCATAGGTGCCATGGAATTTAAAATCAAAACAAATATCATCTGGCAGACAAAAGCATATCCAAGATGAAATTGCCAGATGCGATGATAGATATTTCCCTGTTTCGGTCTGAAAACCTGCCATATAAATCCCATTGCACCAACCGGCATCAACGTTATGGCAACAAGATAAACATTGAACCAGAATACAGGTGCAAAAAAAATCAGATCCTTTATGGCAGTAACATTTATAGTATAAAACCCCAGGCTGATGGCAAGAATACCAAACATGGAAACAGATCCAATTGTCTGCAAAATTTTTTTATAAACAATTACGTCCAGAATACCGATAAAAACCATCAAAAGACCTATAACAAAGCGATGGATATCTTCTTTTATGATTTTCTGAATCAGGTCTGATTTAGAACCAAGATATACGTTCCCCCTGACACCAATATTTGCATAATCAGAAAAAATCCTGAGACTAAGTGTCTTTCCCTGACATTCAGTATCAGTGGGTATTAAATGAGATGATACACCAGAAAAATTTCCCTTGCCAGAAGAGTCAAGCTTGCCAAATTTATAAACTCTTTGACCATCTATGAACATTTCAAATGTAAGAAGGGCTCCTTTACCATCAATGAGTATGGCAGGATCAAGGAATACTGTTTCACAAACCATTTTGTTTTTCAGCCACAAAATAGTTCTTTTATTCCTATCAGGAGGGTTAATAATTGATTTTGCAGGTTTCCATCCAAAATCAGGTATGGTGCTATTTTCCGGATCGCCCCAATGGTATTCCCAATTATTTAAAAGTTTATACTGGAGAGTGTGAACTGTTAAATTTTTTTTATCTTTATTAAAAAATTCCTGGAACAATCCTATTGCAGGGGTAAGGAAAAGAACAAGCAGAAATAAAGTTATAAGGGGGAAATAAGGGAATTTTGATTTCACTTTTTAATATCCTGATATTTTTCAAATCAATAACATTTCTATTCAAATCATGGTGAAAAGTCAAGGAACAGGATTAATTTACATGGAATAATTTCTTTTTATAAGTTTGATTATATTATAAAATCAGGGTATATTTTACATGATTTAAACATGTTTTACCATATTAGGATTAATTATGAAGATTAAAATCTTGCTTGCAGACGATCACAAACTAATCAAGGACGGTCTTCGCGCTCTGATTGCCAATGAAGAAGATATGGAAGTTATGGTTGATGCCTTGAATGGTCGTGATGCAGTGTCGCTTGCTAAAGTCTATAACCCTGATATTATAATAATGGACATTAATATGCCTGATCTTAACGGCATTGATGCCACCAGAATGATCCTTGAAGAGAACCCTGATATTAAAATAATCGCACTTTCCATCCATTCAACCACCACATTTGTTAAAGAGATGTTAAAGGCCGGAGTTTCAGCTTATCTTGTCAAGCATTGTGCCTATGAAGAGCTTGCTAAAGCCATACGCATTGTCATGAAAGGCAGGCGGTATTTAAGTTCTGAAATAGTTGGTGTGGTCATGGATGATTATGTTTTAAATTCTCCATCAAATAAAGACACGGTCTTTTCAACTCTGACACCAAGAGAAAGAGAAATACTTCAGCTTGTTGCCGAAGGATTAAAGTCAGATCATATTGCAGACCGTCTTTTCATCAGTGCCAAAACCGTGTCGTCCCACCGCCGCAAGATAATGAAAAAGCTAAATCTTAACAGCATAGCAGAACTCACCCGCTATGCAATAAGTGAAGGACTTGTCTCCCAGGAGTATTGAAAATACTTGACTGTCTTAACGC
>CAZYDL010000307.1:0-4304 GCA_964646305.1 uncultured Desulfobacula sp.
TTAACAAGTCATGCATAATTTTCCCTGTTTTTAAGGATAAATATGCAATTATTATTAAAATTAGACACAAAAATTTAAGCTTTCCCATATTGTTTCAATTTCTTTAATAAAGTCTTTCTTGTAATACCAAGCCTTCTGGCAGCTTCACTTTTATTACCCCGGGCTGATTCAAGGGTGGAAATAATAGCTTTTTCTTCTATCTGCGAAAGTTTAATATTTTTTAAATCTGACCCTTTTTTAATACTGTCCATATCTTTGGCCTGTATAAATGAGAGGTCTTCAATGGTGATATGGTCAGACCGGGCAAGTACAACTGCTCTTTCCACACTATTGCTCAACTCCCTGACATTGCCTTCCCACTCATATTGAATCATGGCATCCATGGCTTCTGGAACAAAGCCCTTGATATCACGATTGTTTTTCTTAGAAAACAATTTTAAAAAATGGAGGGCAAGGGTTGGTATATCTTCATCTCTTTCCCTTAAAGGTGGAATCTCAATACTTACTACATTGAGGCGAAAATATAAATCCTGGCGAAAGCTTCCCTGGTCTGACATCTTTTTTAAATTCTTATTTGTTGATGCAATAATCCTTACATCTGTTTTAATATTTTGCTCACTTCCCACGGGAGTGACCTCTTTTTCCTGGATTACCCTTAACAGCTTTGCCTGCATGGTGAGACTCATTTCACCAATTTCATCCAGCAGAATACTGCCTTTGTCAGCCTGTAAAAATTTCCCTTTTCTTTTTTTATCTGCTCCTGTAAATGACCCTTTTTCATGCCCGAACAGTTCAGATTCAAGAAGGCTTTCAGTAATGGCAGCACAATTAATCCTTACATAGGGCTTATGCTTTCGCGAAGAATTATAGTGAATGGCAGATGAAACTAATTCTTTACCTGTTCCAGATTCTCCTGCAATAAGTACATTGGCATCTGTGGGGGCTACCATGTTGATGGTATCAAGCAAAGCAAGGATTGCAGGGCTTTTGCCAATAATGTCATGCTTAAGAGCTTTTTCATCCAACCTGGTTTTCAGATCCTTGTTTTCAATTTTCAAAGAGACAGTTTCAAATATACGATCAATGGTGAGTTTGAGCTTATCAAAATCCAAAGGTTTGGTCAGATAGTCATAGGCCCCTATCTTCAAGGCTTTCACCGCTGTATTAACCGATGAATAAGCTGTCATAATAATTACAGGCAAAGAGGGGCTGTGCTCTCTGATAAGCTGCAAAGCTTCCATTCCAGACATTTTCACCATTTTCATATCCATCAATACCATATCAAAAGAGTTATTTTTTACCATTTTAACGGCAATTGTCCCATCATCTGCAAGATGAATCTCATATGCCCAGTCTGTCATCAGGGTTTTAAGCATTCTGGCATGGGCTGCATCATCATCAACCACAAGTATTTTTTTCATCTGTTTTATATCCTTTTATGTGTAAACATGCCCCAGGAGATTTAGCCTTCCCTGTTCAGCATGCGGGCAAACCATGGTTAAAAAACCAACCTGGCCGTGGCTTTATGCAATAGGCAGATTAATAATAAAACAAGTGCCTTTACCTTTTGTACTTTTCACACGGATGCTGCCCTGTAAATTTTCAATAATCGTGTGGACAATTGAAAGTCCAAGTCCTGTCCCTGTTGACCGGGTTGTAAAATAGGGATCAAAGATCAGGTCAAGGGAGTCTTTATCAATCCCTTCACCATGGTCTTTTATCCTTATTTCAATCAAGCCTTCCTGCTCTTTATCCTGTACACTGATTTCAAGTTTACCACTCTCTTCCATGGCCTGTACTGCATTGATATATAAATTGAGAAGCACCTGATTCATTCTATCGCCATCGGTATGAATAACAGGTGTTTTAACATTAATATCAATCTTTGCCTGGATTTTCTTTTGAACAATATCATGGTGAACAAGCTTTAAGGAGTGATTAATCAAATCATTTATATCCACGGGTTTTTTCTCAATTTTCATGGGTTTTGCAAATTCAAGCAGTTGAGTAATGGATCTGTTGATACGTTCAACTTCCTTGACCATGACTTGAGCGGTTTCTTTATCAGAAGAATTTTTCTCATATCGTTTGCTAAAATAGGTTGCAAAACCTTTTATGGAACTTAAAGGATTTCTAATCTCATGGGCAACACCAGCTGCAAGCTTACCAATTGCTGCAAGCCGTCTATTGGTCTCCACCTGTTTTTTAAGCTCTTTAATCTGGGTTAAATCCTTGAAAAGAAATAAAAATCCCGTAATTTGATTCCCATAGTCCCGTATGGGCGATGCTGTTATATCAAGGCCAATTGATCTATAATGGGTTTTGCCCTGTGCAGCAGCAAGAGTAATCTCCTGGCTGATGACATAGCTTTTGCTTGCCTGATTGTCTATCAATTCAATCAATGGTGGAAGCCAATGACTTACATCATTGCCAAGAATATCTTTTGCTGTTTTATTCATGGATGTTATTTCATGGTCCAGATTAATTGCAATCAGTCCAGATGGCATATTTTCAATCACATTGTCAGAAAATGCCTTTACCCGTGTCAATGATGCTCTGGCCGACCTGTATGCCTGTAATGAGAACAATGCAATTATACCCACACATCCCAGCACAAAAAAGAAAAACCCGCGCCAGATGGTCGCTTTTAACAACCTGCTCCTGGCAATTTTTGCTCTCTTCATGGAAAGGCCGGCAAAAATATAATGCTGAACAGCCATCTTTTCTTCCTTGTTTTGAAGATATGACTGACACCAGTCATTGCCTTGCCTGTCAAGCCTGTTTAAATTTTGACCCATCCCATCATTGTGCATGGGCATTCCTGGCCTGGACATGCGTCTGCCATTAAATTTCCTGCGGAGCGGAGCAAACCGCTTAAACACTTCAAATACAGGACCTTGATCTTTTTGCAGCCTCTCCCTGTGAGTGAACAGAGAGATATCTTCCTTTATATCTACACTTTCGGGCATGTCATGGAAAATACTGCCCACCATGGAGATATCCGAGTGTGCAAGTATTTGGCCATCTTCTGATGTAATCATCATATAAACAATTTCAGGCTGTAAAGATGTCTCATGGAGCATGGTTTGAATTCGCCTGGCTCCCCATCCCATGGTGAAAAGCCCTGTTCTGGTTCCAGCTTCAAATGTTCTGATTAATGATATCCCTTTTGCCAAAAGCCTTTCTGTGAAAAATTCTTTCTGTTTTTTAAGCCGGTCAAAAGTCATGAAGGTAAAAATCGGCAGTAAAATCACTAAAATCCCTGCAAATAACAATGGAGATATTAATGGAAAGTTCTTTTTTTTCATAATTGCCATATTTTTAATTGCTCCTGAATACAATGAATCATCTTTATCTGTTTTTTAATTCTATCCTGTTTCACTGCCACGGGCAGGTTTTGTATTGAACCCTTATCTGCTCAACAAAGCATAAAAGTCGTTGAACAATTTAAAGTGACTTTTATTTAAAAATAGATAAAGCAAAAATAATACCACTATTTTAAATCCTTTATTGAACCATATAAGATATGCTGAAAACCCTTTATTATGGCAGCTTGCAAAAAAGTGCCCCACAAAATTCTGCCATGCCATTTGATTTGCAATTAGCCATTGCTGGATATTTTATATCCATATGTTTACCATATACCGGGTAAAAAATAAACAAGCTGGAAAATTCAGTATTTATACTTTAGGCTTTATCGTGCAAATTAATAATATGATTTCAAGATGTTAAAAAAAATCATGCCCTCTGGCACACCCTTTGCTCTATATAATTTTCAGAATCGACTGATTCAGATTAGATTGATGACTTGGATCAAAGAATTTTAAATAAACAATTAACTTGGAGGTTATTATGAAAAAAACAATTATTATTATCAGTTCAATACTTTTGGTTGCCTTTGCAGCTGCAAGCACATTTGCACGGGGACCTGGTAGCGGCATGGGCTCAAGGATGATGGATGCAGGATATAACCAGGATTGCCAGGGATATGGGAGACAGGCCGCCGTAAATAACCTGTCTAAAGATCAGAGAGATGAGCTACGTGCCCTTCGCCAGCAATTCATTGATGAGACCTATGAGATTAGAGCTGCAAAATTTCAAAAACAGCAGAAAATGAGGATGCTCATGGAGACATCCGAGCCAGACAGAGCCGCACTTGGCAAATTATCCCAGGAACTTACTGACCTGCAAAAACAGATAAGAGATAAACGGATTGATTTGAGGTTAGGCGCAAAGAAAATTGCTCCTGAACTTGGCAGCGGCCGGGGTGCAGGATTTGGACAGGGCTGCGGCAAAGGGTCAGG
>CAZYDL010000308.1:0-4285 GCA_964646305.1 uncultured Desulfobacula sp.
TTTTATTACAGGCACTTCTTCCTGTCATCTGCTCCATATTGCCTTTAATTTTATCAAATCCATTATGTTGTTTTGCACTTTTTCCCTGAACCAGTATTTCAAGATCTCTGCCTATTAAACTCAAATTCTTCTCTTTTGTATAGTGTTCTTGTAATTCCAATAATTTATTGAGTCTGTCAAGTTTTTCTTTTTCATCTATCTGATGTGAAAATTTTGCAGCCGGTGCCGATGATCTGTCAGAATAGGCAAAGGCAAAGATGGAATCAAACTTGATTTCGCGCAAAAGCTCCATTGTATCATTAAAATCATCCTCTGTTTCAGATGGAAACCCAACAATAATATCAGTTGAAATTCCAATATCAGGGCATTGTTTTCTAAGATCACTTATTCTATTAATATAAGTCTGTCTTGAATATCCCCTGTTCATCTTTTTTAAGATCCTGTCTGACCCTGACTGTATTGGCAGATGAAGATGATTGCAGACTTTATCAAGATCCCTGATTGCATGGATCAGCTCCATGGAAAGATCTTTAGGGTGGGAAGTTGCAAATCTTACTCTTTTAATCCCTTTAACTGCATTTACCTTGGCCAGAAGTTGTGCAAAGGAGATCTGACCCTCTTTAATCCCATAGGAATTAACATTCTGCCCAAGAAGATTAATCTCTTTGACCCCGGATTGTGCAAGTCCGACAATTTCCCTGATAATACTGTCAGGATTCCGGCTTCTCTCTTTGCCCCGGACATGGGGCACAACACAATAGGTACAAAAATTTTCACACCCCTGCATTATTGTAACAAACCGGGAGATTGTATTTTCTTTAATACTGGAAGTATTAAATTCAAGACTGTCAGATCCAGAATTATCAGGTACTGCAATATCAAAAGGGGTTTCATAAATCTTTTCAGAATCATCTATATCCACAATTTTATTTTCACCTGTTTTCACAGCTTCAATATGCCGTCCAAACCTTGTAAAAGCCTGGGTTCCCAGAACAATATCAAGATGGGGTACTCTTTTAAAAGCTTTTTTGCCCTCCTGCTGGGCCACACACCCTGCCATTACTATGATCATATGGGGTTTTCTTTTTTTAATCCTGGCAAATCGTCCCAGGAAACTGAATGCTTTTTCTTCAGCCTTGTGACGGATGGAGCAGGTGTTGCAAACAACAATATCTGCCTTATCCATATCATGGGTTTGTTCATATCCCATGGAACCCAATATTATGGCAAGTTTTTCAGAATCATAAACATTCATCTGACAGCCAATGGTGTTTATATATGCATACTCCTTAGATTTCATTAAATTTAAAATCCTTTTGCAGATCATTAATTATCATTTGAGCTGTATCTACACGCTCAGGAGCAATGGCAAGTCTTATATGACCCTTTGCAGCATCCAAAGTAGTGGCTACTGCCACACCTTCATGACCTTCAAAAATAAATTTTATAAAGCCTATCATGCTTTTTTCTACATTATACTCTTTAAGGATAGTTTTCATATATTTCTGCTCCCTTTGTTTGAACAAGGGAATATATCATTTCTAATGAAAATTTTAAATCTTTTAAAGAAGAATCTAAATATTTGTCATAAAAAGTTTTACATAACCCTTTACTGGCTGTTCACCTTACGGCCGCTTGGATAGATAAGATTCGTTCGCTGACCGACATGAACTAGGATGATTTTGGATGAATGTTTATATCTTTACACTTAGACTAAATAAAAAAGCACTGCAAGCTTGAGCAGTGCTTTTGGAACAAATTTTTATATGAAACAAAAATTAATTATCTAGTTTTTCTATTAATCGCAAAAAGGAAAACAAGCCCTGAACTAAACAGCAGGAAAGCACCAGGAACTGGTACAGAAGCAGCTGCAAAGTCAGCAAGCACGATGTGAGCGGCTGTAGTCGGATGTACTTCATCCCAGAACAGATAATCGCCTGCAAATCCCCAGGCACTAAATCCATTCACAAGATAACAACCTTCTGTTGCATTACCAAATGTTCCAGCCATATCATACAGTATCTGTTGAGTATCCATTTCATAAATAGTAGCTAAGGTTAGTTTGGCAAGTTCTTCATGCAGATAAAAGTTAAAGCCATTTGTTAATGCAGTTAAACCAGCTCTAACGGCTGGATCCTCTAACAGTGCACCAGGTGTCATGCCAAGATCCGGCATATTTGGCACAAGTATGTGCAGTGCACCGAAATCGTCTTGCAAAACTTGAATAGCTGCTATAATATTGTCTACAGATGTTACAAAATCTACGCTACCCTGAAAAAAATCATTTGGTCCTGCCCAAACAGTAAATAGTACATCGTCATAATTTGAAAATCCTGAAGAATCAAATAAACTGACCTGCAAATCAAGGCCAGGAACTCCTTTAAGCCCATAACCAGATGTTGTAGCTCCGCCATAGGCATAGTTAAAAAGATCAGCAGAATATTTGTCAGCAAGATATTCTACCCAGACCGGACCATTAGAATACCGACCATTAAAATATTCTGGGAATGCCGGTTGTAAACCTGAAGTAGCATTATACACATTTCCTGTATCTGAAAGACTGTCTCCGAAAGAGACAATAGCACTGAAGCCAAAACAGATATTAGGAAGGATAAAGCTGAATAAAAATACAATTAATAACATTAACAATTTAACTTTTCTGTTCATCGTGTTTATCTCCTTTGTATAAATTCTGTGTATCATTTTTATAATAAAAATAACGTAATATACTGATTCAATAGTGTCAACTTGTTTACCATCAGCAATTCTCGGTGAATATTTTTTATCATGATTATGTTGAATCTTCATGACAAATCAAATCTTTTTTTCGTAATGGTTGTCACTAATATATTGTAAGTATCTGATATCACAGGAAATAATAATCCTAGACTTTGTCTTTAAAATATTGTATCTTTTCAGTAGGTTACAATATAACAAGGCAAACTGTAGTGCATATCAAAAAACACTTACAATTTGGTGCATTAAGAAAACTTATCTCAGAACGGATCAGAGATATACCAGATATACGTCAGCATGCAAAAGTAGGTTATAATCTCCATGATTGTTGTTTAAGCGCATTTGCAATGATGTTCTTTCAGGATCCGTCAATAAACCGATTTCAACTTCGATTGCAAAAGAAACTTCATAAGAATAATCTTCAAACTTTATTCGATGTAAAAAATATTCCTAAAGAAAGTCAAATGCGAGAGGTCCTGGACACCATTCCATCGCATGAGTTGGAGTCGATATTCACAGAGTTCTTTAAGCCCATTCAAAGAGGGAAGCACCTTGAACAATTTAAAATTTTTAATGGTGGCTATCTTGTTCCAATAGATGGCACCCAGTATTTTACATCTGAAAAAATTAACTGCCCAAAGTGTCTTTTTAAAACTCATAAAAATGGTAAAGTCACCTATCATCATCAGGTTTTAGCAGCAGCAATCGTCTGCCCTGGGATTAAGCATGTAATCCCCTTTGCCCCAGAAGCTGTTCAGAATTCTGATGGAACAACAAAACAAGATTGTGAAATAAATGCCGGCAAACGTATTCTCAAAAAGATAAGAGCGGATCACCCAAAGTTAAAAATTACCATTGCCGGGGACAGCCTATATTCGAAACAGCCATTCCTCGATGAACTTAAAGCCAATAAAATGTCCTTTATTCTTGTTGCAAAGCCGTTAGATCATAAAAACTTGCACCGCTGGGTTGATGAAACCCGAGGTATAAAAGGAACAAACATTTTTAAAATAAATGATTTCAACGGTAGAAAACATGTTTATGAATGGCTGAACGATATGCCCCTGAATGACAACCCAAAAGCAGATAGTGTAAATTTTTTTGAATACAGCATGTTCAAAGGTAAAAAACGAACATTTCGAAGTAGTTGGGTAACTGATATTCCCATCACCTCTCAGAATATAAAAGAGCTTGTAAGATGTGGTAGAGCAAGATGGAAAATTGAAAATGAAACATTTAATACGCTGAAAAACCAAGGCTACCATGCTGAACATAATTATGGTCACGGAAAACAAAACCTTGCGTACAACTTTTTTTTATTGACCCTTCTGGCTTTTTATATGCATCAAATATTCAACCTGAGTTGCGGGCATTATCAAAATTGCCGAAGTCAATTTTCTGCCCAGGAGGAATTTTGGAATAATTTACGCTATGTAATCAGGTACTTTATTTTTAAAGATTGGGAAAAGTTACTTGATTATGTTGCTGAGCCAACTGGAATGCCACCTTAGAGAAAGCAATAGAAAAATTTGTATAAATATTTTAAAAA
>CAZYDL010000309.1:0-4262 GCA_964646305.1 uncultured Desulfobacula sp.
AGCCACGGCAAAAACAAGATGTTCATTGGAAAAATCAAAGGGAACTATTTTATTGTTTACTATAAAATCAATATTTAACAGTTTTAACAGCTCAGGATCTTTCATACTGTCAATTCTTGCATATTTGCATGAATACTGTTCGGCAATTAATTGTGCGAGCTGTTCATCATTAATAAAACCCTCTTCAACACAGAGCTGGCCCAGCATTCTTTCGGAAATGTTTTTTTGAGCAAGGATATGATTTTTCTGCTCCTCAGTCATAAACTCGAGCTCAACAGCAAGTTCACCGATTCTCTTCTTTTTTTTCAAATTAAACATGTTTTATCCAATAGCTCCTGCCATTTGAAAAATAGGCATATACATGGCCAGCATGATAAATCCTATCACAAAACCCATTAAAACCATTAGCAGGGGCTCAATAGTTGAGGTGATTATTGTTAATTTTTCTTCTACATCCCTTTCGTAAAATTTTGCAACATCCTTTAACACTTTCTCAAGGTTACCGCCTTCTTCTCCTGCTGACACCATTCTCAATGCCATGCCAGGGAACATATCAAGCTCTTTAAGTGCCTGGGTAAACCCACTGCCCTGTTCAACTGATTTAATAACCTTTTTAATACCAGCCTGGAAAAATTGATTTTTAATAAGACCCTGGGAAATCAGCAATGCCCGATTTAATGGTGTCCCACCTGCCAAAACTATTGAAAGAGAAGATGTAAACAGAGAAGTTGAATAAATAATAGACAGCTCTCCGAGAAAAGGCAGTTTTAAATAGTATCTATCAAAAATCAATCGACCGTTTTCAGTTTTCAGATAAGCTGAAACAGCCCAAATTATTAATATAATACTAATTATAATTGCCAAAAAATAGGATTTTACAAAAGCACTGAATTCCAATAATAGAGTGGTGAAAAAAGGCAGATCTGCACCTGCTTCCACAAAAGTTCCGGTTATTGAAGGAACAACAAAAATCATGAGAAAAGCAACCACAAAGATGGAACATAGTATTAAAATAGCAGGATATACTGAAGCAGCCTTGATTTTCTGTCTTATGTGCCTGGAACGTTCAAAATATTCAAGATAGCCTTCAATGGCATCTGGAACATTGCCGCTTGCCTCACCAGATCGAAGTGTTGCAATATAGAGAGCAGAAAAAATATTTTCATATTTTTCAAAGGCATTGGCAACTGATTCTCCCTGGGAAATCTCTTCCCTTATATTTTTCAAGACCTTGGAAAAAGATGTTTTATCCTGTTCTTCAATAATAGTATCAAAAGCAATAACAACAGGAAGTCCGGCCCGCAATAGTGTTAAAAATTCCTGGTTAAAAGAGTAAAAGTCCCTTGGTTTTATTTTTTGCTGCAAAAAAAACATTTTTTGCGAATTAACAAGAAAACCGCCATCCTGGGCAACTATTTTTTTTAAAGACGAGATAGAGTTTGATTGAATAACTTTTTCAACCACTTCACCACCACTGACGGCAATTTTACATTTATACGCCGGCATAAGCAAATATCCTCCGTGATTCATTAATCTGTTACCATATCACTTATGCAAGGATGATTCCAGGTTAAAAAAGAGATTTCAAAACCAGGCTGTCAAACTTATGACGATATCCATTATGAATTGACTCTTTCACTGCAAAACCAAGGAGTGCGGATATTTACATATTCTTGGATTATTACCCTGTAAAATCAATATATTATCCACACAATCATGGAGTTAATACATAATGGGCATTGATTTTGCAAAATCATCTATTTTAGAAGATAGAAATATAACTTGTGAGATATTTAAATAAGGAAACCTGCTGAGTTATGGTTTACAATAATAAGCTTATGCCTGCAATCTTAAAATATTGCCTATGCATTGTTTTATGCTTTTATGTATCCATATGTGCAGCAGACAAGGCCAAAATCTCAAATGTGGAAAATCCAGACAAAGCAAAGCCTGATTTAATATCAATTAATTTTAATAATGTTGATATCAGAGTATTTATCAAATTCATGAGTAATATGACCGGAAAAAACTTTATTATTGATAATCGGGTCAAAGGTAATGTTACAATTATTTCTCCCAAAAAATTATCCATTGATGAAGCCTGGCAGGTATTTGAATCTGTACTTGATATCCATGGTTTTGCAATGGTTCAATCGGGAAAGATTATCAAAATTCTTCCTGCATCTAGAGCAAGATCAGATAATATTAATACAAAACTTGCAGATGGTTCAGAATCTCCGCGGGATAGCATTGTTACCAGGATCATACCCTTAAACTATGCCATTGCCAATGAATTAAAAAACCTTTTAATCCCCATGATTCCAAAAGGGAGCTTAATCCTTGCCTACCCTGATACTAATATGCTTATCATCACTGCAACACTTTCTAGCATTAAAAAACTTTTAAAAATCATTAACACCATTGATATCCAGAGTATTGGAAAAGAAATCTCTGTAATACCAATAAAATATGCTGATGCTTTAAAATTGACAAAAAGTTTAACCAAAATTTTTGCCGCAAGGTTGAAAAACAATACAAAACAGATAAAAAATCCAATAAACAGGGATCATATTGTTACATTTGTTGAAGATGAAAGGACCAATTCCATTATTGTGCTTGCAAGTAAAATTGAAACCATAAGGGTTGAAAAATTAATAAAAATTCTTGATCAGCAAGTTCCAAAAGGTGAAGAGAAAATCAGGGTTTATTACCTTGAACACTCTTCCGCAGAAAAACTTGCAAAAGTACTTCAATCAATTCCTGAAAAAAAAAATACAACAAGTTCTAAAAAACTTACTCTTTTATCTCAAAATATTAAAATTACAGCAGATCAATCCACAAACAGCCTTATCATTATGGCAAATAAGGAAGATTACCCAGTCCTTGAAGAGGTGATAGCCAAGCTGGATATTCCAAGATCAATGGTGTATCTTGAATGTTTAATAATGGAAGTCAATGTTAACCGGGGCTTGAATATTGGTACAGAATGGAAGGCATCGGGAGGATATGATGGTGATACCCGGGCAGTTTTTGGTGGATTTGGCAGCACTGGAGACTCTGGATATACCAATCTTGACATCATTCAATCTGGTGCAGGCCTTCCAAAGGGATTTTCCATAGGTATGCTTGGTAAAAATATCAGTATAGGTGGTTTAACTTTCCCTTCTATCCAGGCAGTTATCCAGGCATATCAAAGTGACAAGGATGTTAATATTCTTGCAACTCCCCAGATACTGACCACAGAAAACAACGAAGCTGTCATAACTATTGGTAAAAATATACCTTTTCAAACAAGGTCTGCTGCACAATCAGGTACTGAGACCTATAATTCTTTTGAATATAAAGATGTTGGTATTACATTAAAAATCACACCCCAGATAAGCAAGGGAAGACTTGTCCGATTAAATATTTTCCAGGAACTAACCAAATTGGACAGTGTTAATCAGTCAAGCCCTGACAGGCCAACAACCTTGAAACGCAAAATCGAGACAAGCATAATTGTCAAAGACACCAATACCGTTGTGATTGGAGGGCTTATTGATGAAAGCTTAACAAAAATGCAAACAAAGGTTCCCTGTCTTGGAGATATTCCTTTACTGGGCTGGGGATTTAAAAATGAATCAAAGGGAGTTGATAAAACAAATTTGTATGTATTTATAACACCAAGGGTAATACAAAACCCTTTTGAAGCAGCAGAAATCTATAAAGAAAAAAAAGGAGAGATAAAATTAATTCAAAAAGGCAATATTACTCTATATAATCAAAAAAATAGTACAAATTCCATACAACCTGTTCTAATTGAGCCATTTTTTATTGAGCCGTTTCTTATTAAACCTCTGCTTATTGAACCTTAACCTGTAGTAAATCGCGAATTTTGAGTTTTGAATTTTAAATAAAGGATAGCTCCAATGATAAAAAGCATAATCATAATTTGCACGACAATGGAAACACTAACGGCAATATATCCAAAGAAAATAATAGGCATCAAACCAATCCTCACAACTGTTCTTAAGATACCGTGTCTTGCAATAACATCTGCAACGGCTGGAGAATATTTATAATAAGCTTTGACAAATATAATGCCAGGCTTGGATTTTAAAAGATAGATATCTCTGAAGTCTTTTAAAATTTGAACATGTTTTTCAATGGGGGAGCCAAAGGCTGCTGTGGCGATAAAACATCCACCACCACCGCCACCACCA
Organism: uncultured Desulfobacula sp.; assembly: GCA_964646305.1. Lineage (GTDB taxonomy): Bacteria > Desulfobacterota > Desulfobacteria > Desulfobacterales > Desulfobacteraceae > Desulfobacula. Next base: position 4,203 of record CAZYDL010000309.1, read on the forward strand.
CTTCCAACGTAATTGGACTCAGGAGGAGAATACCCCTCAGGGCCACTCCCTCCAGGGCCT
>CAZYDL010000310.1:0-4262 GCA_964646305.1 uncultured Desulfobacula sp.
TACCTATACTTTGTATATCAATGGTTTTTACGATTTTTAAAAGCCTGTTAATGCTTGTAAGAGTTGCAGTAACAATTAACATATTGGTATCCTGGTAGGACAAAATAATACTTCCCTTTGGAACCAGGGGAGTAAACAATTTTTTTAATTCATCTGATCTTGCATATTCAAGGGGGATAAGCCTTGTTACAATCTTGTCCTTAAGGTTGCCAGGTTTATCCATTTTAGTCATTAACCTGGTATCTATATTATCGCCTTTTGCCTTGGGAGCAGGAATAATTTTTATAATTTTTCCTGATTCAACCGTGGCATAACCATTTATATCAAGCACAGATTCAAAGACTTTATAGGCATCTTTAACAGATATTTTTGTAGGAGAAATAATGGTGACATTACCTTTAACACTTCTGTCCACAATAAAATTTTTACCTGTTAATTTGCTCATGAATTTAATAAAAACGTTTATATCTACATTATTAAAATCAATTGCAACAAATTTCGAACTCTCATCAACCTTTTTTTCCAAAGTTGAATCAGCTGCATGGCTGATACTATTATTAATTAAGAATATTGAACACAAAACAGGTAAAATAAAAACTAAACCTGTTAGTTTTTTTAAGCAAACCATTACTCTTTTTCTCCTTTATCATCTTCATCCATGAAAGATGTATAAGACAACTCTTTTATCTTTCCTCTTCTGAACAGAGTAAGCTTTAAATCATCTTCAAGCTCAATATCAGTAAACAGGTGAGAAATATCGTCCTTTGAAATTATGGGCGTACCATTAATATCTTTAATGATATCTCCATTTTTAAGACCTATTTTCCTGAAAACAGAATTGGGTCTGATTCCATACACCATCAATCCATCAGCTTGACCTTCTGAAAAGTGGGGTCGAAATTTAATTTGCCTCATCATTGAATTAAGATTATCAGGCAGGAAATCACGCTTTATATCTCTGTTTTCCAGGAAAGGTTCAATATCTGTTTTCTCTTTAAAATTCTTTAGTTTAGGAATATTTCTATAGTCAGTTTGAATTTCAAGGACCTGGTCTTTTCCCTGAAAATTAAGAATAACCCTGTTCCTTAAAATCTTTTTAAGCCTTGCACCCTGGACAAGATCACCTATCTGGTACAGGTCCTGTTTTCTGACTTTTTGATCTTCAATTACTGCATAAACATTCTCCTGCCCTGTCACAGTGCCCCATAATATTAATTTAAGCGTTGTTGGTTCAAGTGCCTCAGGTGCTTTTTCTTGGTTTTCAATATTTGTGTCAGGTTCTGGTTCAATTTCAACCTTAAAAAGATTTCTCTTAACAATGCTATTCGTTAAATTTTTATCAATACGGGGTCTATTTTGCCCTTGGGCTTTATTATTTTTATCAATAGTATAAACCTTTTGATCAGACAGTATTAAATTTTGTGGGATCAGGTTCTTATACACTGTATCAACCAGATAATATGCCATGGCTGCAATGAACAAAAGGTTTAATATGGTGAATAAGTTTTTCATATTGATATTTTGGGATTATGCAATGTTCCTTTAATGGTGAATTTGATATCCTGGTTTAATATATTACCTGCCACAGCCCGTACCAAAGCCATACTTGAAAACTTGGCAAGATAGGGAGAATCTTTTAATACCATACCTTTAAGATCAAGTCTTGCATTGCTGTCAGGCAAAATAGTAATTTTACCATTTAATTTAATATTAACAACAGAACCTCTGGCAATACAATGTGATATATTTATCGTGCTGGATTGATGATAAAAATCCATATTAATTTCTGAAAAATCAATTGCAGACAAATTAAGGTTATTAAAAAGTAAATTTTCCATTTTTGCAGAAAAATTTTTAATAATAAGGCTCCCCTTCCCCTTTTTTGTCTTGTTGATCCCATTGTATTTATATTCACCATTAACTTCACAGCCAAGGATAATATCGGCAAGATCTGTTTTATATTTGAAATTGTTAAATTTTATTTTTGATAGAGAAAGGTCAGTTTTTGAAAACAATAGAGAAGAGTAATCCTGAAAATAGAGTGAACCTTTAAAAATACCCTGGTTTATATCAGAGCAAAATACAATTTTTTTTGATTTGTTTGAAAATAGTGCGGGGATTAAGTTGATTTCAAGAGATTCAGGTTTAAGCTCTATTGTTTTATTAATTAATAATTTTGAATTAACAATATCAAGTTTAAAGGGAATTTTTAATTTAACTTTTTCACAGGAAAATTCCAGGTTTGAATTTTGCTGTCCCAAAGAAGCCGATAACAACCTTGCAGCATTTTTTTGAGGAAATAGAAGATAAATAAAAATAAAAAAAGCTGTAATAAAACATAAGATATAGGATAAAACAGGCTTGATTTTCATTTTTATGCCTTACCTTTAAGTTTAAATATCTGGGTTTCAATAACAGCATCAAGTCTGTTTTTATCTTTACTTGATTTAGATCCTGATTTAGATAAAGACAAAGAGGTAATAGCAACATTGTTCCCGGATGATTCTATGCGATATAAAAAATCAATAAACTCTTTTAAATAGAGATTTTTTAATTTCACCTTAACCGTTACAATCATATATTTTGATTTTTCAAGTTTTTTTGTTAAAGGTTTCATATATACCACATTCTCTTTAATCTTGCTTTGCTGTACCAGGGAATCAAGAAAGGAGAATAGAGAAAAATTCTTTTTTCCAGGTGTCATGGCTTGACCTTTTGCCTCAAACCTGTTGGAAACGGCAAAAAACTGCTGCTGTAGATCAAACATCTCCTGGTAAGCGGTCTGTTTATCCTTTAATATCCTGGTAAGATTCTCTCTTTGATCAAAAACAGGTGCTATCCCAAATTGAAATCCAAAAAACAGAACCACAAACACTGCACCTGATATCAGGATCTTTTTTTCACGTATGGAGATATTCAACATTTGATTTTTCACATTTCAATGATAAATTTAAAATTAACACTATTATTTTTTTTATCGGCTGCAGCACTGCTGATATTCACAGTTTTAAATATTGGAGATGATTCAATTATACTTTTGATCTTATCAACATTGTTGAAATTATCTGTTGTACCGGAAAGAACAAGCCTATCCTTGGTAAATAAAAATCTTGAAATATCAATATCCATGGAACCTGCAATTTTTTGGGAGAGTTCACCCATAATGTGAACAATCTTATACTCAATTTTATGATTGAGTTTATCTTCATTTACCGCTGTCTTTGCATTTTGCATGAAAGATTGTACATTGGCTTTCATCTGTAGATATGGATCATGTATCCTAGTTTTATCAGGAAAAGTCTCTTTAAATACAGTATAAGCTTTTTTGTCAATTTGAGCTATTTGATTCTCAAGTTTTTTATTATCAAATCCAGCGCTTGTCACCAACAAAGCAAGCAGACAAAATAAAAGCACTGTGCTTGCAGCAATATTTGAAAAATATGTTTTGAAAAATGAACTTGAGCCATATTTGCCTTTACAAAAATTAAAGAGATATTTTTCATTTTTATTCAATGAAATATTTGATAACAAGGCATTGGAATTTAATTTTACTCCGGGTAAATACGGGGGTTTCAAATTTGTTTCAAATGCATTTAAAATATGAGCATGATTCTGGGTGTTTTCATCCATGCATACATGAATATTAAAAAAAGTTTCAAAACCTGACCTTTGATTAAACCCTATGACAGTCTGTTCAACCATAACAGCGAGATGGTCTGAAGATATGTTGGAGTTTGAAATAGTTCGTATTGCACACGGTTGTCTGTTTTGGATTAAAACAAGGGTGATTTCCTGATCATTGACATACACAAAAGCAAAATCAGTGAATTTATTATTTTTTTTTGATTTGGAGGTTTCAAGTAAAAAACCTATTGCAGCAGCATATCCAAGAGGTGTAACAACTAATGGTGTAATATCATATTCATGGAGTATTAAAAAATATTTTTCAATGAGAGCCTCGGCAATGGAAGCACTTAAAATTAAATTTGAATCTTTTGACTCTTTGGTATCATTTGTAAATTCCAGCATATGAAAATCTGAAATAGAGGTTTCATTATTATGGGGCAGATAGGTTTCAAGCTCCAATGGAAGAACCTGTTTTATCTTTTTTTCTGATTTAAAGGGAAGTTCAAGGTTTCTAAAAGAGATGAAACGATCAGATACAAAAATAATTGCTTTTGAGCATGATTCCAAATCAAGCTTCTGGGCAACCTCATCCATACCCGCTTTAAAAGTATCTATATTTTCACTGTTTTTTGAAT
>CAZYDL010000311.1:0-4256 GCA_964646305.1 uncultured Desulfobacula sp.
CTTATGGATAGTGTTATGAGCCCGACGAGCTACCAGACTGCTCCACCCCGCATCAATATCCCGGCAATATACAGGATTGTCCTGTTTGTGTCAAGCTTTTTAAGGACTTTTTTATAATAGTTTTTTTATCATGGTTTTAAGTTCAACATAATCTCTTGTCACAGGAATATCAGGATAGTCGTTGATCACGGAATCAGGCGGTTTAAAGAAAAAGCCCTGGTTTGCCTCTTGAATCATCTTAACATCATTATAGGAATCACCAAAGGCAATGACATGATAATTAAGTTTCATCAAGGCTTTAACCGCTTCTTTTTTCTGGTTATTAATGCGTATATTATAATCAATGATATCACCCTCTTTTTCAATGGTTAAATTATGACAAAAAAGTGTGGGATAATTTAACTTTGGCATCAATGGTTTTGCAAATTCTTCAAAGGTATCTGACAAAAGAATGATCTGTGTCTCTCTTCTGATCCAGTTTAGAATATCAAGGGCGCCTTCAAGGGGTTCAAGGCTGGCAATCACATCTTTAATATCCTGGATTTTTAAATTGTTCTCCTTTAATATGGCAAGACGTTTTGTCATTAAGACATCATAGTCACTGATATCACGGGTGGTAAGCTTAAGCTCTTCAATGCCGGTTTTCTTTGCAACATTAATCCAAATTTCCGGCAAAAACACACCTTCCAGGTCTGCTACTAATATTTTCATTTTTTTATTACTCCTGAATTTTCTCTTCTATTCTTATGATGACAGGGCTGCCCACAACTGAATCAATATTAGAGATTTGTTTTAAGGCATGCTGCACCCATGCTTCTTTTGCATTATGTGTAATCATGACAATGGGTACATTGCCATTGTCCATTCTTCCCTTTTGATGAACAGATTCAATGCTGATATTGTTCTCTCCCAGAATTCCTGAAATTTTTGAAAGAACTCCTGGATTATCCTGGGCCTCAAACCGCATATAATATCGTGTAAACAACTCTGCCATGGGCAGGATTGGTATGGATTTAATATTTTCTTCGGGATATCCCAGAATCGGCACCCTGCCCTTAATCCCGCAGATAATGTTCCGTGTAATATCTGCTATATCGCTTAACACAGCGCTGGCTGTGGGCATCATGCCTGCACCATGGCCATAGAGCATTGTCTGTCCTGTTGCATCACCATCAATGGCAATGGCATTCATGGATTGCTCAACATGGGACAGAGGGTTGGTGTCTGGTATCATTGTGGGATGTACCCTTGCTTCAACATGATTTTCATGCATTTTTCCAATGGCCAAAAGCTTTATAGTATATCCAAATGATTTTGCAAACTCTATGTCCACAGGTGTGATATTGCGTATGCCCTCCACATGAATATCTTTTAAATTAATTTTAATGCCATGGGCAAGTGAATTTAAAATAGCAAGTTTATGCGCTGTATCATATCCATCTATATCAAGCGAAGGTTCAGCTTCGGCAAACCCGAGTTCCTGTGCCTGTTTTAATGCATCTTCAAACTGGGAACCGTCATTGGAAATTTTTGTCAGGATATAATTGCATGTTCCATTTAAAATACCTGACATGGATTTAATATTATTGGCAACAAGGGATTCTCTTAAAGATTTGATAATGGGCATACACCCACCGCAGCTTGCCTCAAAGGCAAGATCAACCTGATTTTCCCTTGCTTTTTTAACAAGGTCATTTCCAAAGCCTGCAATAAGTGCTTTATTGGCAGTGACGACATGCTTTTTATTTTCAAGGGCTTTTAAAATAAACTCTTTTGCAATGGTTTCTCCCCCAATGGTTTCCACAATAATATCAATGTCTGGATCATTAATAATGTCAAGGGCATCGGACACAAGAGCAGTGGTTCCAAGATTAATTCCCCGGTCTGTCTTTGTATCAATATCAGCAATGGCTTTAAGATTTAAAACAGCACCGATTCGAGATGTAAGCAATTCTTGTTTTTCTTTTAACAGCTTTGCCACACCAGCGCCAACAATACCATAGCCTAATATTCCAATATTGATTGTTTTCATTTACGTTTATTTCGCCCCTTTTATTGTCCGATTATAATTTCAATATTTAAATTTTATAGTTTCAAACTTAGATTAAATACAATATTCAAATAATGATGTCAAAAAGCTTTTGACTTTTCACTGTATTATGTTTATTATTTTAAGGTTTTTAATAAGATAATCAACAACATTTTTGAAGGTGATTTTAATATGAGCAAGCCCATAACATATGCAGATTCAGGTGTTGATATAGATAAAGCAAACAGATTGGTGGAACAAATAAAAGATATTGCAAAAACCACTCCACGATCCGGTGTCATGGGAGAAATAGGAGGCTTTGGCGGCCTTTTTTCCCTGAATCTTGCCAATGTCCCAAATCCAGTCCTTGTCAGTTCAACCGATGGGGTTGGAACCAAGGTAAAGATAGCATTTATGATGGATAAACATGACACAATAGGTATTGATCTTGTTGCCATGTGTGTTAATGATATAATTGTGCAAGGTGCAAAACCTCTCTTTTTCTTAGATTATCTTGCCATGGGATCTTTAAACAATGATGTGGCACAAAAAATTATTACGGGAGTTGCAAATGGATGCAGCCAGGCAATATGTGCCCTAATCGGCGGCGAGACTGCTGAAATGCCTGGACTATACCAGGATGGCGAATACGATCTTTCCGGATTCAGCGTCGGTATTGTGGACAATGATAAAATCATAGATGGTTCATATATTAAAAATGGGCATAAACTCATTGGTCTTGCATCAAGCGGTATTCACAGCAATGGATTTTCCCTTGTCAGGAAAATCTTTTTTGATAAATGCAAATATGATGTAGATACAAAACTTGATGACCTTGGAACCACCCTTGGAGAAGAACTTTTAAAACCGACAATCATTTATGTTCCAACCATGTTAAGTGTTTTAAGAGATCTGCCTGTCCACGGCATTGTACATATCACCGGCGGTGGAATCAATGAAAATATCATCCGGGTGATCCCTAAAGCATGTAAAGCAATGATTCACAAAGATGCCTGGGAAGTTCCCCCTGTATTTAAAATACTTCAAAAAGAGGGTTCAGTCCCGGATTTTGAGATGCAGAGAACATTTAACAATGGTATCGGCATGGTGGTTGTAGTGCCGGAAGACTCTGCCCAGGAAGTCATGGACAGGCTCGGTGCAATGCATCAGGACGCATATTTTATCGGTGAAATAAAATCACGAGAGAATAATGAAGCACAGACCCAGTGGGTTTAGATCTATCAGGCCTCTTTCTCTAAGGTGTTACATTATATCAAATCATGATTATTCTTGGAATTGAATCATCCTGCGATGAAACAGCAGCTTCCATTGTTCAGGATGGAACAAAAATTTTATCTTCCATAGTTGCCTCCCAGGTTGATGTTCATCATAAGTATGGCGGGGTTGTACCTGAACTTGCATCACGCATGCACATTGAAGCCATCACGACCGTGGTGGATGAGGCAATAAAAAAAGCCAAGATCACAATTCAAGATATTGACGGTATTGCTGCCACAAGAGGTCCAGGGCTAATTGGTGCCCTTCTTGTGGGATTTTCATTTGCCAAGTCATTTGCCTTTGCAAGACATCTTCCCTTTGCCGGCGTCAATCATCTTGAGGCACATATCTATTCATTGTTTCTCATGGATAAAAAACCTCAATTCCCCTTTATTGCCCTTGTGGTATCAGGGGGACACACCAATCTTTATTATGTGACTTCATATAATAATTTTGAACTCATGGGACAAACCAGAGATGATGCAGCAGGTGAAGCCTTTGATAAAGTTGCTAAAATGCTTGATTTGGGTTACCCGGGAGGCCCTGTAATTGAAAGCCTTGGAAAAACAATTAAATCTGATACTATAAAATTTCCCAGAACAATGCTTGAAAAAAACAGCTTTGATTTCAGTTTCAGTGGTCTTAAATCCTCGGTGGGACGTTATATCCATAATAACCCAGTGGCCTGCAAAGAAGATCAGGCCCAGATTGCAGCTTCATTTCAAGCGGCTGTGATTGATGTATTATCACAAAAATTAATTAATGCCGCCGTTTATAAGAATTGTAATACCATTGGTGTATCAGGCGGTGTGTCAGCAAATCAAACCTTTGTGGCAAAGCTTTCACAAAAAGCTGCTAATAAAAACATTGAACTTTTTTCTCCTCCTATAGAACTTTGCGGGGATAATGCTGCAATGATAGCTGCAAGGGGCTATACCATGATTCAGCA
>CAZYDL010000312.1:0-4233 GCA_964646305.1 uncultured Desulfobacula sp.
CATGGCAAGCTTCTTAAATCCCATGCTGTCATTGGAATTGGTGCTGTCATTGGATTTGATGTTGTTATTGGTTCATGGGCTATTGTTGCAGAAGGATGTGTTGTCCCCCAGAAAAGTATTATTCCCGATGAAAAAATTGTCAGCGGAGTGCCTTTTAAAATACTATCTGATGTTCTGCCCAGGCATAAAGAGTTTTGGAAATATGGAAAACAATTGTATGTGGATCTCGCAAAAGAGTATCCATCAAAATTGAAAAGAATTGATTAATAGTACATAGATTTATATTCTTGGCTTATTGCCTGATTATTCAAGGCTGCATTGGAATATCCCATTTTTTCATATATTTCCATATTGAGGCCCTGCTTAAACCAACCTGTCTTGCAACCTCTGCCTTATTCCAGCCGCAATCCTGGAGAAGGGCAATTAATCTTTTCTTATTTAAAGAGATGGGTTTGCGAACTTTTTTTACATCAGTCGTAATTTTTTGGTTTTCAACACGTATTTGTTTAGTTTTTGGTTTTATTACTTCAACAGGAAGGTCAGATATATAGATCTGCCTGTCTGAACAGAGGACAAAAGCGTGTTCAATGGCATTGATCAGCTCTCTTATATTTCCCGGCCATGAATAATCAAGAAGCAATTTTAACGCAGGTTTTTCAATCCCTCCTATCTTTGCTGCAGTTTTTTTATTATTTATTTTAATAAAATGGTTAACAAGAAGGGGAATATCTTCTTTTCTCTCCCTTAATGGTGGAAGATAAATTGGAAAAACTTTAAGCCTGTAATAGAGATCTTCTCTGAACAAACCAGCATCTACAAGAGATTTAAGGTCCTTATTTGTTGCAGTGATAATGCGAATATCAATTTTCCGTTTTTTTGACTCGCCAACTCTTTCTATCTCTTTTTGCTGGAGCACCCTGAGAAGTTTTACCTGGATATAGGGAGAAATTTCTCCAATTTCATCAAGGAAAATGGTGCCGCTGTCTGCCTGTTCAAATCGTCCAATACGGTTCTGGCTGGCTCCGGTAAATGCACCTTTTACATGACCGAAAAGCTCACTTTCCAATAAAGATTCTGGAAGGGCGCTGCAATTTATTATGATTAAGGGTTTATCTCTTCGTTCTCCAATGGAGTGGATCGCACCTGCCACAAGTTCTTTTCCTGTTCCGCTTTCACCCTGAATAAATATACTTGCATCACTTGCAGCAGAGGCTTTAATAAATGAAAATACATTTTGCATAACCCGGCTTTTTGCAATAATACCACCAAGGCGATTCAACTCTCCAAGGCGGCGGGTTGCCTCCTCCATTTTCAGCCTGGCTTTTTTCAACTCTGTCAAGTCTGTAACAGCTTCCACAATTCCAATAATTTTATTATCTCTGTTTTTTATAACCCTGGCATTTTTAGTTACACTGAGAGCGTGGCCTTTTTTATGGCTTAAAAGGCATTCTATTGGTTCAACTTTCCCAAGTGCTAAAATACCACAATCTTTCATGCCTGTGGGGCAGTCCTTATCAAAACATTGTGTGAATTTGAGAATTTGACAACTTTTGCCTTTGATCTCTTTTAAGGAATATCCAGTAATTTTTTCCATGGCAGGATTCCAGGTAATGATTTTGCCATTGGTATCAAGGATAAAAACCCCATTTCCAATGGATTCAAGCAATAATTTTAAAAATTCACTGTTTTTTATTTCAAATTCTATATCTTCCATGGAATCCTCATACTTTGAATGGCTAAGCAAAGAATAAACTCTGGTTTATTCGGCTCAAGGTTTGCATTAAAAAGGTTTTTCAATTTTGTCTGTTTATAAAGTAGCGCTACTATTTTTCAGTAGTTGTAGTATAGGTAACGTATCATTGCTTTGTCAATATTTAATCATTCAAAATTATTTTTAAATTTTATTATAATTACAAATAGTTATAATGTTTTAATGTAACTTCAGTGCCACTGGTGGCGCTACTTTGAATGAATTTTAGTATGTAAAAGGTTAAAAACCCAGTGTGTTTTGAATATATAATTTAATTTATTTGTAATTACAACATGTTATAAACGTAAAAAACTTTTTTTATTTTTATGGCACAATAGTTGAAATAGAAATAAACAACTTAAGTTTTTAAATGTGCATTGCATGAAAAGTAAAAATTATTAATTTTTTAAATATTTTAAACAAAGGAGAAATACAATGGAGAAACTCAACAAATATATGATGGTACATAACAACCCTGGTATTGACTGCGAAGAAGTACAGGCAAACTGGAGAAAACTTGTGGATGTTGGAGCTGGGAAATGGATAAGAACATATTATAATGAAGATCTTGGTGTCCGCTATTGTATCTGGCTTGCTCCAAGTGAAGAAGATCTTAAAAATATTTTTACTGAAATTGGCATAAGCTGGGATTCCATTGTCAAGGTTGAAGAGACTGTACCTGATATGTGGGGAGAAAAATGGGAAGAGCATCTTGAAGCAGAGGTTAATGCTGATACACTGGGCGTCTGATGCCTGTATCGATATGGTGCCGGTAGTAAACCTTTGGACCGGTACCTTATCAAATCGTTTAAAAGGAGATCTATTATGTATGTTTTGATTTATGATGACCGTAATTTAAATGAAATGCAAAAAAGAGTTATATCAGTTCATGGAACCAGAGATGAATCTGACAATGCTCTTGCCGAGAGACAGAACATACTTGGCAAAAGAGTATATGAATGCAACACCCGCGTTGTCTGGACTGAAAAAACTGTAGATAAGGGTGATGTGCTAAAAAAAAATGAATTCATGACCTAGCACCCTGATGAAGATGTCCCTGTAGGTGAGTTATACTCTGATGCTGATTAGTATTTAACCAATTTTCAAGATGAATTTTTAAAAAAAATAGTAATTACAATAAAAATGAATAAACCAATAAGTAAAAAAGAGATATGTATTGCACTTGGGCAGGGTGGCGCACGAAGCCTTGCCAATATCGGGGTATTGCAAATATTAAAGAAACTGTTAAACAGATAGATGGAGTGAGTAATGACAAAAAGTATCCCCATACAATTTAATTCCATAGGAGTCATCCATACTCCTTACATTGAAAAAGCCCCATATCAACCAGTAAAAAATGATGAGCAGCAATTTTCAATAGTTGTTGATCCGGAATTCATGCAAGGGTTGCATGAACTTGACAGGTTTAATTATATTATTGTACTTTATCATATTCATCTTCTTAACAAAAAAACTGAAATGAGTGTGATGCCCCCATGGAGCAATGGGAAGAAAGTAGGTCTTTTTGCCAGTAGATCACCTGTGCGACCTAACCCCATTGGTCTAAGTATAGTACGTATTAAAAAAATCGAAAAAAATATTATTTTCACCAGTGGTCTGGATGTTTTTGACAATACACCTCTTCTTGATATCAAACCCTATATTAAGGATCTGGATTCCAAGCTGGATTCTAATAATGGCTGGTTGAAAGATTTGGAGGATAAAGAGCATCTTGGGATGCACATAAAGGGAATACCCCATAAATATTGAACATAGACTGAAAAAACAGACCGTTATAAAATTTAAAAACTATAAAACAAGAGGTAATCATGACAGATCAATCGTTTAAAAATACAGCAATAGTGGCATGCGGCACTATGAGTCCTGAAATTAATTATCTTGCCGATGAAGGATTTCTTGATACACAGCACATTTTTTATACAACACCTGGTCTTCACCAGGATATCCCCGAACTTGAAAAACAGCTTTTAAAATTTATTGAAAAAGCCAAAGTTGCTGCAAAAGGGGTAATAGTTGTTTATGGAGGAAAGTACTGCTATGTCAATATTGATGAGCCAACAAGGCTGATGCAGGCAATTATTGAAGAGCAGGGATTGAATGTTACAAGAATTGAAGCTACCCACTGCATGGGAATGCTTGCAACTGATGAAGAGATGGAAAATATAAAAAATGAGATTGCGGGTGGTGAACCTGTATGGTTTATGACCCCTGGCTGGGTGAAATATAAAAAACAGGTTTTTAAGGGTTGGGACAAAAGTATAGCCAATGAAAATTTTCCAAGGCATACCGGAGGTGCTATTATTCTTGATGGTATCGGGTATCTTGATAATTACATGGCAGAGAATCCAGAAGAATTCCTTGACTACTGTGACTGGATGGGAATTCCCATGCAGGCATATCCTGTAAGTTTAGACCGGTTTAAAAGCCTTTTAATTGATCAGTTAAATATTCTTAACAACCAA
>CAZYDL010000313.1:0-4212 GCA_964646305.1 uncultured Desulfobacula sp.
CTCTACAATTCTGCTGCTTTCCATGGCTTTGGCAATATCATCATCATTAGCGCTAAACCCAAGAATTGATCCAATACTTTCTCCTGTGCCTCCCTGAACAAGGGGGGCATTATCACCGCTATGCCACATAAGATGAAGTTCGCTAAGGCTTGTACCATTTTCTTTAATAGTAAATTTTTTGGTATAATCATCCCAGGATACGGAATAATCAATTGAATTCCCGTTCATGCGGGACTCAAGTTCCATAGCCTCCTCCACTTCTTGCGCAAGTTCAGAATGGCTTGTATAGTTAGCAGGCGGGGTCTTCAAATCAATTATAGCAGTCAATTTCCCTGAACTTCTGCCCTGTCCGTCAGGGGTAATTTCCATAAAATCAAGCTTATTATTATTTCCATCAATAACTATATTAACAACATCTTTATCGCTTTCTATGAACGTAACCACATCATCAGCCGTGTTGTCAAAGCCCAGCATTTGAGCAGCATTATTCTCAAAATTCTCACCTGTTTCCCATAAAAGCTCAAAACCTTTTATCCGAGAACTGCTGCCCTTTATCATAAACTCACCTGGGGCATTAAAATCAACAATATAATCAACACCATGAACAGAATTACTTTGGAGTGCCGACTGTATCTGTGCAGCCACATCAGAAGGATTTGCATACACACCTTCTGGAATGGTTATACTTCTCTGCCCTGTCAAAGAGCCGTCAATATTGGTTTCTCTGAAATCTATAATATTATTTGTATTGTCAAAAGTCATGGGGCCTGCAACTGATGTATCTGACACAGGATATGTTATGGTATCATCAAGGTTATAATATCCCAGAGTGGTACCGGCACTTGCAGCGCTGTTGGCACCTGTATTCCATAAAATATCAAGCCGGTTTAAACTTGATCCATTTTCCCTTATATTAAAACGGCTGGTTTCAGTGTCATAGGATACTGTATAGTCAATATTATTTGGGCCTGCATTACTCGCAGTTTCCAAACCTGACTCAATCACACCTGCAAGGACTGCCATATCAGTATAAATTGTGGTGCCTGTATCAAGATCCACACTTAGTGTTATTGAACCGCCACTTGAATCTGTTTCAACAAAATCAATTCTATCATTTGTACCGTTAATGATAGAAAGCTGTGTAACAAATTGTGCCTGGGAATCTGAAACAGGCGGGGCTAAAATCAAATTATCTGCATTAAAACCTATTTCATGTCCAGTGCTGTGATCACCCCTGCCAGAAACAATGTCAAATTCAATATAGTCACCACTGTGTCTTACTGCATTATCCAGATTTATGGTTATATCTGCCACACCTGATTCATTTAAATCCATGCTTACGCTGTCTGCTGTGCCCTCTATGGTTGAAGGTATTATAGTATAGCCTGGATTATTCATAACATGCCATATTCCATTACCTTCCCACACAAGCCTGAAAGGTTCACTGCCTGCCGGCTCAGGAGTATCAATTGTAAGAGCATTTTTATTTACAATTGTAATATTGATATCTTCAGGCGGAATACTGCCCGATGATGAAATCCCTTTTATATATGCATCTTGTCCTGTTTCCCACATAAATTCGGTTTTCATGTACCCACTGTATGTACCATCTTCTCTTATGAGATATTTTTGTAACTCTTCATCATAGTCAACAATATAAATTAATCCATATCCCTGTTTTGCAGACATATCATTCACGACATTTTTTATTGCTGTCTCAAGATCCTCCTTGTAATACATGCCATCTGGAATTGTTGCACGAAAAGTCTTTACAAAGGCATCTCCATGACCGTTATCCTCTTTAAAAACAATGGTATTGTTGGTTGAATCTATTTGAATCTCCTGATCCCAGAATGTATTTTGCCCATTTCTTCCCACCTCTACACCCAGGCTTTTGTCTGTCCGGATTTCAAAGGGAACCTCATTACCTTTATAGATAACCCTTCCAGATTCTTTATCATATTCCAGAGGGATTATATCACTATCTGTTCCACTGAAAATATAATTGCCATTAATCTGTGTATTACCCAGGGTAATTATCTGCTGGATAACACTTTCCACCCTCTCTATTGAATCATTTCGTTCATCTGAGGTCATGGAATCATTGGCAAGCTGAATTGCATCGACTTTTATCTCCAATATCAAATCATTGATACTGTCCATGGAATTTTCCACACTGCGAATCCATGATTTTCCTATATTTACATTGCGTTTGATCTGATCAAGATTACCTAATGTATCTTTAAGAGAGATAACCTGACTTAACCCCAGAGGGTCATCGGAAATCTCATTTATTCGCTTCTGAGTACTGGCAATCTCATTGGCCTCTTCTAATTTACTGGTAAGCGTTCCAAGCCTGTAAGTTGAATTAACATATGTGGAAATATTGGGAACCCTCATTTTATCTCTCCTGTCATCTCCTTCTATCTCATTGAAATCAATGTATTGAGCATCTCATCAGATACTGTCAAAAGTTTTGAAGCCGCTGAAAAAGCATGTTGATACTTCATCAACTTGATCATCTCCTCATCAAGGGATACCGATGATATTGAGTTTCTCTGTTCAGTTATATTATTCACCATAATATCGGCAAATTCCTTTGAATTCTTAATGTTTCGTGATCTGATTCCCATGGAGCCCATCATCTGGGTAAAGTAATCATCAAGGGTTGCGTTGGTGGTACTGGATTGAGCTTCATAACCCCTTATGTATGACCATAAGACCATCTCCTGATTATGGAACTGGACATCTGCCATGGCAAGGGCATTGGTGTTATCACCCTTACTTATTTCACCTGTCACACTGTCTATGGATGCAGCTGCAACAAGCCTGGTGTCATTTAGTTTACCATTGATCTCCATTGTGAGTGCATCATAACCTTTAAAAAAGGTATTTATTCCAGTTGCTGCTGCAAGACCTGACGTTGAAGAAGCATTATCTGAAAATGCAAAACCAATATCTGCAGAATTTCTTTGCACAAAATCAAATTCCACATAACCTGCTCCACTTACCTGGTCGTTAAAATCAATCCGAAGATCTGCAAGTCCATCTCCTGAGAAATCAACACCAAACCCGTTATCATCGCCACCCTGGGGTATTATCTGTAGTGCTCCGCCTGTGGGATCATTTCGAAAACCCCAAATACCATTTGCAGAGCGTTCAAATCTTAAATCCGAGGCTTTAAAATCAATGTCATCCCAATTTTTGATTGAAATGGATATATTCTCTTCATCAAAACCATTCTCTGAGGAATATTGGATATTCTCCATTTGATAGTAACTGTCCGATGCATGAAATTTCAAACGGTTGTCTATGGTTGCTGTTGCTTTCATTCCAACACCGATCCTGTTGAACTGCTCTGCAAAGGAATCAATTGTCCAGTGCCAGTCAGACATTTTTTCCCCGCTTGGATTGCCTGCACTATTTTGGAAAACCGGAATACCTGTGTCCCCTGTTGTTATGGTAAAAGTATCATCCTTGAATAAAGTACCATCATAAAATTTCAAAGTCATACCATCAAGCTGTATTTCCACAGGAGACTGGGGAGTATATGGAGGATCATCACCTTCTATTGTGAACGTGCCATATTTCACACTATTGCTCCACTCAATAACAAGGGGATCTTCATTGGTACCTGGCAAATGTCCCACCTTGCCACCTGAAATAATTTTGAATTGATAAATATCATTTATACTGTTTGCCCGATTGGTTATTCTAAAATCCAGGGGGTCTGGTCTTCCTGATTCATCTGTATTTACAATCAACACATTGCCGGCTACAAGGCTGCCCTTGGAAATATCAAATGATACGGTTTCAAGCCCATTTTCCATGATTGTGACGCTGCCCTCATCTTCAACAGTAAGAAGGCCGGATGCACCGGTTCTGATTCCATCCTGATCAAGTCGTTCCCACTTGATGATACCTTTATCATAGTACAAGGATGAGGTGGTAAAATTTCTATAGGTTCTAGTAGGATCAGCATCAAGAATATCATTTTCAGGCTGATTTATTCCAGCTCCCGTGCCGGTGCTGACACTTAAAGCGGCATTATTACCGCTTCCGCTTCCATCGTCATCTGAAAAATTCTCGATTTCAATGGGATCTTCAAGGCTTATGTCTTT
This sequence comes from uncultured Desulfobacula sp., assembly GCA_964646305.1. GTDB lineage: Bacteria > Desulfobacterota > Desulfobacteria > Desulfobacterales > Desulfobacteraceae > Desulfobacula. The sequence continues at coordinate 4,122 of CAZYDL010000313.1, forward strand.
AATAATTGAAACTGAACTGTTTGTTCTTATTATCTGATAATTCTGATCCACACCTGCTGTGGTTAAATCTGCAGCAAGCTCTGTCGCAAGC
>CAZYDL010000314.1:0-4200 GCA_964646305.1 uncultured Desulfobacula sp.
TAAATTTTTGAATACACTGGGGGTAAAGTTCCCACTCTTTTTCAAGGCCTTTTTTCTTTATATCATCAAGGGTGTCATTATCTTCAATTTCAAAGGCTTTCTGTCCTATGATTGGGCCTGTGTCCTCACCATAGTCAATATAATGCACAGTACATCCACCGATTTTGCAGCCATAGGCAAATGTGTCTCCATATCCGTCTGTGCCGGGAAAGGAAGGAAGAAGTGCAGGATGAATATTCATTATCCTGTATTGTTTGGGTTCTGTATTGATTCTGTCAATAAAATAGGGGGTTAATACCCTCATAAAACCTGCCAGGACCAGAAGATCCATATCATAGGACATAATTTTATCCAGAAGCTGTTTTTCTGCAATGGCACGGCTTTTTAAGAAAAAGAGTGTCTGTTCCTGTGAAGCTTTATGTGTAAATAATTTTTGTTTGGATAAAATTTCTTTTAAATCAAAATCTTCTGGGAGATCTGTATCTTTGATGCCGTTTTTTCTGCAGGATTTTAAAATTTTAGCATAATCCACCACAAATGTATCAATCTTGGCTTTTTGAGCCCGCTCAAGTCCTTTTACTCCTGGATTATCAGAGCCTGTAAAAACAATGTTTGCATCAATTGCATTGTCAGTTGAATTATTAAGGCATGCATCAATAATCGCCTGAAGATTTGTGCCTCCGCCAGATATCAAAGTTCCAATATTGATTTTTTTTGCCATGGTTTTCTCCTTTTAAACTTGTTGAATTTTCATGGTAGTTTCTAGTGCCTCTGTATTGTGTTGCATGCAAAAGCCATTGCAAGCTGCCCGTGCCGATTATTGATTGCCATAGCCATTTTGCTCTCCGCAGTCAGGACATTGCCAGGTAATGCCATTACAGGTCATGCCCCACTGATTTTCATACATGCATGCCTGGCACATGGCAAAACCACACCTGCAATTCCAGCAGAATACAAATGTTTTGCAGCAGCAATGACAGTGTTTTGATTGTCTGCTTCGTCTTTTTTCTTTTCTTGTTTTCACATGCAGCTCATTTAATTAAGAATTAAGGAAGGGAATATAATTTGGTTCCATGGGCAATTGTTCAGTTTCTGACCTTTAGCTTACTATTTTGTTGCTGACCCTCAGGTTATTTTTTATTTGATATAAATATACTTCTACTTTATTAAAAAAGATAGTATATATGCCTTTGGAATAAAAATGCAATCTGAAAAAAGGGTTATTTATTATGGCTCAATCAAATAATACAGCACAATCTAAAAAAATATTTCTCATTGACGGCAGTGCTTTTCTCTATCGAGCATTCCATGCCATCAGAAGCCTGAATACTTCAAAAGGCCATCCAACCAATGCTACGTTTGGTTTTACAAGAATTCTCTTAAAACTAATCAAGGATAATAATCCTGAATATGCTGTTGTTTTTTTTGATGTTAAAGGACCTACATTCAGGCATGAAATGTATGATCAATATAAGGCAAACAGGCCGCCCATGCCAGAGGAACTTGCAATTCAGATTCCTGACATTAAAAAAATAATTTCTGCCTTTAACATTCCTGTTGTGGAAAAGCTCGGATTTGAAGCTGATGATCTTGTCGGGACATATTCAAAGCTTGCACAAAAAAAAGGTTTTGAGGTTGTTATGGTCACAGGTGATAAAGATTTTATCCAGCTTATTACCGACACATGTATTTTATGGGATCCCATGAAAGATAGTGTAAAGCGCAGAGTACAGATAAAAGAGGATATGGGAATAGAGCCAGAGCAGTTCATTGATGTCCTTGGTCTTGCAGGGGACAGTTCTGATAATATTCCCGGCGCTAAAGGTGTTGGCCCTAAAACAGCCATAAAATTAATTAAAGAATTTGGATCCATTGAAAATATCTATGAAAATATTGACAGCCTTAAGTCCAAGAAAAAATTATATGAAAATCTTTCTGCTGGTAAAGAGACTGTTCTTTTAAGCCGGGATCTTGCCACAATTGATACATCTGTGGCTGTAAAACGAGATATTGAAGATTTTAAACTTAAAGAGTTTGATACAAAAAAAGCCTTTGACCTGTTCCGGGATTTTGAATTTAAAGCCCTTGCTGCCCAGTTTGCCGAAAAAGCAGAAAAGCTTGAAAAAATATATAAGCTTATCACAACAACAAAAGAACTTGAAAAACTTGCCAGTGTTCTCAGGTCTAAAAAGATTTTTGCCATTGATACAGAAACCACATCCAAACATCCCATGCAGGCTGATCTCGTAGGGATCTCTTTCTCTTTCAGGGAAAATCAGGGCTTTTATATTCCCATTGCCCATATCACAAATGGTCATATAAGCACAGATCCTGTTGATTCCATATTAACAGAGCCCATGTCCACTGAGGAAAATAAAATTGAACAGCCTGGCAAAGAAGAGATTCTAAGGATTTTTAAGCCTCTGCTTGAAAATTCTGAAATAAAAAAGGTGGGGCAGAATATCAAGTATGACTATATAGTCCTGTCAAGATTTGGCATTACCATGCAGGGAATTGCCTTTGATACAATGATTGCCTCCTATCTTCTAAATCCATCGGTAAGAGGGCATGGCCTTGACCAGATTGCCATGAACCTTTTTGGTTATAAAACCATTTCCTATGAAGATATGGTGGGTAAAGGCAAAAGCCAGATTAATTTTAATCAGGTTCCAATTTTAAAAGCTGTGGAGTATGCCTGTGAAGATGCTGATCTGACATTTATGGCCTATGAGTATTTTAAAAAAGAGATCAGGGATAATAATTTTTCTGATTTAATGGAAAACATTGAAATGCCACTGGTTACAGTTCTTGGTAATATGGAAATGCAGGGGATTAAGGTGGATAAAAATGTTTTAAAGCATCTTTCCAATATTTTTGCTTTGGAATTAAACAATCTTGAAAAAGAGATTTATGCCCTTGCCGGAGAAGAGTTTAATATCAAGTCTTCCCAGCAGCTTGGAGCAATACTATTTGAAAAACTTAAACTTAAAGCTGTTAAAAAAACAAAAAAAACAAAGGGCTATTCAACAGATGTCCATGTTTTAACAGCCCTTGCAAAGGATCATGAACTGCCTGAAAAACTTCTGCGTTTCAGAACTCTTGGCAAGCTTAAATCAACCTATGTTGATTCTTTGCAAAAATTGATAAATGTTGAGACGAAAAGAATCCATACCTCTTTTAATCAAACCATTACAGTAACAGGCAGGTTAAGCAGCTCCAATCCAAATCTTCAAAATATCCCCATTAGAAAAAAAGAGGGCAAAAAAATAAGAAAAGCCTTTATTCCCAAACATGGACATCTCCTGATTTCAGCAGATTATTCCCAGATAGAACTTCGGGTTCTTGCCCATTGTGCAGATGATAAAATTCTTATTCAAGCTTTTAATAATGACGAGGATATCCATCATAGAACTGCCCTTGAAGTCTTTGAAGTGATGCCCCAGTTTGTAACAGAGGATTTAAGAAGTCAGGCAAAGGCAATAAATTTTGGTATTGTATATGGAATGAGTGCATTCAGGCTTGCAAATGATCTTAAGATCAGCCGGAAAATGGCAGATACCTATATTAAGAATTATTTTAAACGGTATGCCGGAGTTAAAGATTTCATTGATACAACCATAAAAGAGACAAAAAAAACCTGTGAAGTCTTTACAATTTTTGGAAGGAAACGCCGTCTTGATGATATTAATTCCTCCAATATTCATGTTAGAAATTTTGCCCAGAGGGCAGCTGTTAACACGCCAATTCAGGGAAGCGCTGCTGATTTGATAAAGCTTGCCATGATAAAAATGGAAGCAGCACTGAAAAAAAACAATTTAAGATCAAAAATGCTTTTGTCTGTCCATGATGAAATTATATTTGAAACACCCTTTGAAGAAAAAGAGCTGTTAATTGATCTTGCAAAAAATGTTATGGAAAATGTCCACCCGCTCAAGGTGCCTTTAAAGGTAAATTTCGGGACAGGAGAAAACTGGGCACAGGCTCATTAACACGAGAGCTGTGTATAAAATAAAAACCCTATATGGTTTAAAAGCATTGAATATACGTATATAGAGTGCTTCTTCCCTTTTCCCCTTGACAATATAGAGGAAAAAGTGTTTTTTGGGAGCTTAACATAATTTGTGGAGGTAGTAATGGCATTGGAGATAAAGACAATAGATGACGCAAAACAAATAATCAAAGAGCGGGAAATTGAGTATG
>CAZYDL010000315.1:0-1185 GCA_964646305.1 uncultured Desulfobacula sp.
AAAATTATATCCAAAGCATTGTTTATTGAAACTGAAACAGATGGGCGTATTTCATCCCAAAAACTTCATTTTGATAAGGTTGTACCTCTATCTTAAAACCGGGTTTTTCTTCCTCAATTATACATTATTCACTATTAATTATTAATTTAAAAATGGTTGATAGCAGCCACTATGGCTGTGCGATATCAGCCACACAGTTTGCATGATTCTCTAATCTATTCTTTCCAATTGCTCAAAAGCCTTGGAAATAAACCCTTTGGACAAAAATCAAGTTCATGGCACGGGTATTGCTCATACAATAGCCATGGATAGCTTTAAAGTAAAACAAGAAAGATGGAAATTATAAATATAAAATAACAGGAGGAAACAACAGATGAAAAAAAGATTAACAGCAATTTGTGCGGGGATTATTTTCTTAGGCTTTGCCGGTCTTGCCCAGGCCTCACTCACAACCATTGGTACGGCAACTTATGGAGGCTCAGACTACAACCTTATTTATGATGACGATGACACAGGTTTTGGCGGAGGAGGTCTGGTCTGGCTTGATTACAGAAAATATAGAGATACTTTGGGAAATCTTAGGACCTGGTCAGCTGGACTTGGTGCTCAATTAACCATTAATTTAAATCCTGGTTATACAACGAATATTGACTGGACAACTGGCTGGCGCCTGCCTGATACGCCTGACGAAACAAACGGTTATAGTAATTATGGTGTCGAAGGTGATCCAAATAATGATGGAAAATATGACTATACTTATGGCTACAATCTTGGCGACTCTGAAATGGGCCATCTTTATCATGAGGAGCTTGGCAATATTGGTCAAAAAAAAATTGATGGCACCGATAATAATTGGTGGGAATACGGTTTAGAAAACCAAGGAGATTTCAAAAGTTTATATGAGGGTTACTATTGGTCAGGTTCAACAGTAACAAATATGGGATATTATGGCACACAATTTAATTTTGGTGTTGGAAAGCAAACTGACTATACATTAGGCACAAATACACAGTACGGCATGGCAGTCCACAGCGGTCAAGTCACAGAAAGTCCTGTACCTGTTCCCGGTGCGATCTGGTTACTTGGTTCAGGAATAATCGGGCTTGTTGGGCTTGGTCGAAAAAGAACATGATATTTTGCATTATATGCCTGCATTAAAGATGATGCAGATGTATGTATAAAAAA
>CAZYDL010000315.1:1285-4184 GCA_964646305.1 uncultured Desulfobacula sp.
GCTTTTCAAACTCTTTTGAATATTGTTCAATAAAAAAGAGTGCAAGCTCTTTTATATCATCTTTTTTATCCCTTAATGCAGGCATATTAACAGATACAGTATTTAAGCGGTAATAGAGATCTGCCCTGAATTTTGATTCATCAATCATGGTTTCAAGATTTAAATTTGTTGCAGACAAAATTTTAACTTCAACAGGAATTGAAGTGTTACTTCCAACCGGTGTAATGGTTTTAGCTTCCACAGCATGTAATAATTTAGGTTGGAGCTCCAGGGGAAGGTCTCCTATTTCATCAAGAAATAAAATGCCTTTATCTGCATTTACAAATGCACCTGTTCTATCCTGCAACGCACCTGTAAAAGCACCTTTTTTATGTCCAAACAATTCACTTTCAATAAGTTCTCTTGGAATGGCAGCGCAATTGACTTTTATAAAGGGTCCTTTGTTCAGTTTTGATACTTTGTGAATAGCTCTTGCAGCTATCTCCTTGCCTGTGCCTGACTCTCCATTAATTAAGACAGAGGAGCCTGTGGATGCAAACAGAAAAATATCCTTTTTAACCTGTTCCATTTTATTTGAACTTCCAATCAGGTTTTCCACTGGATTTAATTCACACCTTTGTTGATCTTGTATATATATTAGAGCATGATCAATAACTTCGAGCAGGTTTCCATGGTCAACAGGCTTGGCAAGAAAATCAAAAGCACCGAATTTCATGGCAGTTACAGCAGTTTCAATTGATCCAAAAGCTGTAAGAATAATCAAGGGAATACCAGGAAAATTAAGCCTGCCGAATTTTAAAACCTCCATGCCGTCAACAGGATGCATTTTCCAATCACTAACAACAAGATCAGGTTTGAATTGAGTCCATGCATCTATTCCCTGCTGCCCGTCATAGGCTGCTTGAACATGGTATCCATTGTCTTCAAGAACCAGTTTTAAAATTCTGACAAGTTTTTTTTCATCTTCAATTAAAAGGATTTTATGTTTCATACTATTTTCCAAAAAAAATTATGCTGTAACAACAGCTGCATTATAATGAGGTTTACCAATGGTTGTCATGGGTTTTAGGGGCAGCTTTATCAAGGCTGTAACACCATTGCCTGCCCTGTTTGTTAATGATATCTGGCCATCATGGGCATGGATAATCTGTCTACAGGCTGCAAGACCGAGTCCCAGGCCATCTTCTTTTGTTGTAAAAAAGTTATTAAATACTTTATCAAGAATATTTTCAGGGATACCCGTGCCCTCATCAATAACCTGAATTTGTATAAAATCATTATCCTGCCAGGCCTTAACCATTATTCTGCCCCCTTTTTTCATCATCTCTTCGCTGTTGCGTATAAGATTAAGCAGGACCTGGGCCAGCTGCCTGAAATCTGCATAGATTCCAGGCAGGGATTGTGCAATGTCCATATCAATTTTTATTTCAGGGTTGTGGTCTTCAGAACGCTGCCACTGGTCCAATAGTTGAGAAATCTTCTCAAGAAGATTAAGTTTTTCAAATTCAGGAGTTTTTTGTTTTGCAAGTTTCAGGATGCTGTTGATGGACAGATTCAAATGATCCACCTCGTTTGTAATATATTGGAGCATCTCCTTTGTAACAATTTTGGATTGTTTGCCATCAAGGAGATATTGGGCTGAGCTGTGGATAATTCCAAGGGGATTTTTCAACTCATGGGCAAGCATGGAGGTCATCTCGCCAATGGCTGCCATTTTTTCCGATTGAACTTTTTTATCAAACATTTTTTCAAGCTGAAGCTTGCTTGTTATCAAAGATTCATGGGAAATGGCATTTTCAAGGGCAATGCCTGCCTGATTGGCAAAGCTTGCAAGAAGATGAATATCCTCTTTTTCAAACACTGCACCACTTTTTCTTGAACCCAGCAACAGCAGGCCGAGAAGGGAGTGGGGGCCTTTTAAGGGCAGGACAAGACAAAATCCAGCGTTTTGTATCTCTTTAAATTCGTTTTCAAGGTTTTTATCTGGGCTCAAGGGAGCACTTGAATGGTCTAAAGGAGAATTCATTGGGTGATTAAAAAAATAATCTGGCAAATGATCTGATGCAAGGTATTCAATGTATTGATGTTTGAACATTCTGGCAAGGCTGCTTTTAACCCACGGGTTTGTGCCGAACCGAAGATGTTGGGGAAAGAGTCTTGATTTCTGTTTTTCAAAGGTCATTACAGCAGCAGAGTTGATATTTATGGCTTTTGGCAGTTCATTGACAATGGTATGCACCAGATCAGGAAGATGCAGGTTGGAAGCGATTCTATTGCTGAATTTATGCATGGTTTTTGCAGAAATGATTTCATGTTTGAAAACCAATTTTTTAATCAAATGATCAAGGCTTAGAACAATTGGATGAAAGATAAGATTTACAAAAATAAGAAAAAAGAGAAACAACTCCTTGGAAAGAATCTGTTCACCAAAAAAATATTTTTTTAAAATTGCAAGAAAAAGTGAATAAAGAATGGCAAGAGCAATTATTGTAATAAAATATGCCATTGTTTTACTGACGACCTTATCTATATTAAGTGCCTTATACCATAATATTCCTGCAAGATATGCCACTGGAAGAATAAAGAAGGCAAAAAGAACAATCCTAAAGGAAATAAGAGGAGAATCAAACAGAAGATTGGGCAGAAGGTATAAAAACAGATAGGGAGAAAAAGTCAGCCAATAACCAATTAAAGGAAATTTTACCTGATTTTTTTCCTGTCTTGTTTTTGCAAATTTATAATCAAGGGCATGTTTGACAAAGACACCAATGATAATAAAGGGGAGATAAAAATTTCTAAGTCTCTGCATCCATCCAAAAAATTCATGGGTTATACCGGCAGCAAGCAAAGATACGCCAATGGTTGTAACAGCCGGAAGAATATAGATTATAAAAGGTAT
>CAZYDL010000316.1:0-4181 GCA_964646305.1 uncultured Desulfobacula sp.
ACTGGTAAGAAGTTTTAAGGATGGATTGTGGGTAAATTATTCCCTTTCTGATGGTAGTGGTTCTCCATATTCCGCCAGCATGATTGAAAATTTGAAACACTGGCTGGATAATGAATCGGAAATCCTTGAATTGAATCAGATCCTTCCTGGTATTGATCGTCATGATATTGTTGGAAAATAATAGGAAACAAAAAATTTACAACAAAATATCGTTAAGTGACCATATATAAGTAAAATTAGGAGAAGTCATGGAACCAAAAACAACCCAACCCATTCAGGGTGAGGGAAAAATAAATAAAATGATGGCCTTAAATTTGTTGATGGCGGCCATTGGCGTGTATGTGTGGTGGACGGTTTACCGTGTGCTGCCGGATCTGTCAAAGTGGCTCACATATAAATTTTTACCCATTCAAGAAGGATCTCATTTAGGCTCCTCAATAGAATTTTTTCTGTATGACACGCCAAAGGTCATGATGCTGTTGTTCCTGGTAGTTTTTGGAGTGGGTATCATCAGGAGCTTTTTTACACCTGAAAAGACGAGGGCTTTCCTATCTGGCAAAAGTGAGTTTGTCGGTAATATTTTTGCTGCATTATTAGGGATTCTCACACCTTTTTGTTCCTGTTCTGCTGTACCTCTGTTTATCGGTTTTGTAACCGCAGGCGTTCCGCTTGGTGTTACTTTTTCATTCCTGATTGCAGCTCCCATGGTCAATGAAATTGCTCTTGGCCTTTTATATGGTCTTCTGGGCTGGAAAATTGCCGCTATTTATCTGGGAACAGGTTTGTTTATTGCGATAACAGCAGGTTGGGTGATCGGTCGCCTTAAACTTGAAAACCATATTGAAGACTGGGTAACCCAGGCCAATGCTGCAAACCTGAACATAGAAGAAGAAAAATTGACATGGAATGACCGCATTATATACGGATGGGATGCTGTTAAAGAAATAATTGGTCGTGTATGGATATATGTCATACTTGGTATTGCTGTCGGTGCCGGCATTCATGGTTTCGTACCTGAAGGTGTCATGGCTTCTATCATGGGTAAGGACTCCTGGTGGTCGGTTCCCTTGTCTGTAGCGATTGGTGTTCCAATGTATTCCAACGCTGCAGGAGTTATTCCGGTAGTTGAAGCTCTTTTAGGAAAAGGAGCAGCACTGGGCTCAGTCCTGGCATTCATGATGAGTGTCATTGCGTTGTCTTTACCGGAAATAGTCATTTTAAGAAAAGTATTAAAACCAAAACTGATTGCAGTATTTGTGGGTGTTGTCGCCTGCGGTATTCTTTTTGTAGGGTATTTGTTTAATATGATCCTTTAAAAATAAAAACGATTAACGATTTAAGAGGAGTTTATCATGGAAATAAAAGTTTTGGGACCCGGTTGCGCCAAATGCAGTAAGACTGAAAAACTGGTTCAGGAAGTAATTAAAGAAACAGGTGTTGAGGCTACCGTTGAAAAAGTCACCGATATGATGCAGATTGCTTCCTACGGTGTGTTCGGAACGCCCTCCGTCATCATCGACAATGAAGTTAAATGCACAGGAAAAGTACCCAAAAAGGCCGATGTTCTGGCGTGGCTTGGAAAGTAATAATTAAAGAAGTGCTTGGATAAGTCTCTATCGAGCATGACAAAGGAAAAACAAACAGATGAAACAAGCCTTAAAAAAATTGAGTATGCTGGTTGTAATTTTTATGCTGTTTTTCACGACAGATGCTTTTGCAGAAGATTATTTAAACATTCCGATCAAAGGAAGGGCGACCATGATTGATCTGGGGGCGAAAAAATGCATTCCCTGTAAAATGATGGCACCGATTCTTGTCAAGCTTGAAAAGGCGTACAAAGGAACAGCTGATATTGTATTTATTGATGTCTGGGAAAACAATAAACCTGCAAAGCGGTTTAAAATTAAAGCTATCCCAACTCAAATTTTCTTTAATGAACAAGGAGAAGAAGTTTTTCGACATATTGGGTTTTTCGATGAAAAATCCATTGTTGCACAGATGACAAAAATGGGAGTTCAAGAACCGGATCTTAAGCAGTAAAGGATAGTCGTTATGTTGGATGCACTTTTTTTAACAGTAAACCAATGGATTTCTGGTGGAACCTATTTTGCTGCAATTGGATGTTTTGTATGGGGCATGATCAGTGTGTTGTTCAGTCCTTGCCATTTGGCATCTATCCCGTTGATTGTCGGTTATGTGGGCGGGCAGGAAAAGATGGTTCACCCCCGGCAGGCAGGCCTTTATTCTGTCCTTTTTACGGCTGGACTTTTTCTTACAATCGCATTAATCGGTATTATCTGTGCGCTACTTGGCAGAATGCTCGGCGATGTGGGGAATTATTGGCAGATATTGATTGGCATCATTCTGATATGGGTTGCCTTGGGGATGCTTGGGGTCGAGAAATGCTCAATGTCCGGGAGCCTTTTGTATAAACTGAATTTAAAAGGATTATTCGGGGCTTTTGTTTTGGGACTTGCTTATGGTGTCCTTTCGGGTTCCTGTACCTTTGGTTTTATTGCTCCGATCCTGGCAATTATTACAGTTCAAGAAAAAGTGATAACCGGCATACTCTATATTATTCTTTTTGCTACAGGTCACTGCCTTCCCATAGTGATTGCAGGAAGTTCAACAGCAGTTGTTAAAAAACTTCTTGAAAACAGCACATGGAATGGAGCTGGTCATTGGTTTAGGAAACTTGCCGGATCAACGATTGCACTATTGGGAGTCTATTTTATAGTGAATCCATTTATTAATTGATGGCCCCAAGCTTCAGATGAGGAATTTGTTATGCTTTTAAAACAATATACTTTGGAAATTTTCAAATCAAAGTGTCAGTCAGATGCGAAAGGCGTGCATTGTTTTGCACATCTGGAACAGGATGTGAGTGATGTAATTCCTTACTTAAACTCAGTCCTCGGCGGATTTGAATATTTGTCTGATCCACCGGCAGTAACTTTCAGAGCTCAAGGTAAACTCATCACAGTTCATGGAAATAAAATTGCTGTCAATGCCCTGGAAGATGAAATTGAAGCCACAAAAATTGTTGGATGGCTGAAAAATGAAATCAATGACGCCTGGGATAAAAAAGATTCTATTGAACCTTCTTATACAGGAATGCCAAAACCTGGAATCATAGAAATCCTAAAACGATTACCAAAGACCAATTGCAGAGAATGCAATGAGCCCACCTGCATGGTTTTTGCAACAAAAATTGCTGAGGGAGCTAAAGGATCACAAGATTGTCCTCAGCTTACGGATATGCAAAGAGACCAGTTAAATACGTATATGAAACAGTTTAATCTGGATATATAAAACAAGGGACAATCAAAATGACAAATCCTTTGACCCTTCGATCACATGTACAAATCACCCTTCGCCAGATGATATTTGTTTTAATTTTATCTGTTATTATTGGATTATCTGTCAATGCGATTCGGTCTAGTGGTCTCCCAGTCATTGGTGACTGGTCCACTGAAGGCCGTCTGTCATCAGACGATGAATCGTCTCTTGTGATTCCGATTATAAAAGCAAAAGAAGTCTTCAACAAAAGTCGAGCTGTGTTCCTCGACGCAAGAGACAAAGGACTTTTTGAGCAAGGGCGTATAAAAGGGGCAAAATCACTACCCTGGCACTCAGTTGATGATCACTTTATTGATATAGTCGAAGGTATTGCAAATGATACACTTATCATCACTTATTGTGATGGAGAGACCTGTGATTTGAGCCATGAACTGGCTCTTTTCCTAAAGGAAATGGGATTTTCCAATGTAAAAGTTCTGGTTAACGGCTGGACAGTCTGGCAGGAAGTGAATCTCCCTGTGGAAGGAGCCTCATTTGAAAATTAAAAATAGATATTGGGTTGTGTATCTGCTTATAGGATTCATCATCGGTTCGGTTACTCCCGGATTTTCTTTTGTCAAAGAAGTTCAAATAGTTTTGATCATTTCAATAGATGCCTTACATCCAAAAGCAATTGATCCAAAAACATCTGCTAATATCCAGCAACTATTGGAGCAAGGCGTTTATACATTAGACGGCTTTAGTACAAATCCACCTCTGACATTATTATCACATGCGGCTATGTTTTCAGGGATAGGGCCTGAAAAAGGCGGTCGGGCAGATAATACACGGCAGTCCGGGCAACCGGGGATAAAAGAAAAAACTATTTTTAACGATGCAAA
>CAZYDL010000317.1:0-4172 GCA_964646305.1 uncultured Desulfobacula sp.
TATTGGGGTCGAAAAGAATTGGTTTTTACCTCTCGGCGTTAAACTATATTGGAGATTAGCATTCGTGTCTGACAATTTGTTACAGAGAGGTTATTACATACTCAAGGCGAATGATACTTCCATTTGCTCAAACCATTTCCAAATCAAATTTTGCTTAAGAATATTTTTGGTATCCATGACAATCCCGGTTTCTGCAAAATACATACAGGGATAATAATATTTGAGTGTCAAAATTTACTATTTTGTTTTTGATGATGAACACTACACTGGATCTTTTTCATCTGATAAAACAGATGACCACTTCAAAGTGATTTAACCAGATTACAATATAGTTATCTTGTCACTGAAGGTTGTAAGAGATTCAAGTCCAGTGTCTGTAACCAACAATACATTTTCTATCCCCACCACTCCTTTTTCCGGCATGACAACTTTAGGTTCCAGAGCAATAATCATACCTTGTTCAAGAGTCAGTGTCTGGCCCTGGGCAATAAAAGGAAATTCATCCAGTTCTATACCTATGCCATGGCCTGTAAATCGTATTCTTCTTTTTCCTGCACCCATAAAATAATCTTTATAGGATTTAGCCTCTGCCATGGACATCATCCTTTCATATAGCTCACCAGTGACACTTCCCGGGGTTGCCTCCTGTTTTACCATTTCCTGGATTTCCAGCATGGCATCATGAGCCCTTAAAAGATCATCAGGCAAATCGCCAAGAGAAAAAATCCTTGTGTGGTCACTGATATAGCCATTTAAAGCAAAGACATAATCCACCAGCACCGGTTCATTCCTTTTGATTGTATTCAACCCCGGGCCCTGGGCAATACTTGGATTGATACCCTTCCCACCTGTGGGAGAGGCAAAACAACTGGGAATGGCGGCTCCAGAGCCTGCCATGATATGGCCATAAAAAAGGTCATTGTCCCACATCCGCATCCGAATCAATCCCTGATGACCAAGACTTCTAGCATATGCTTCAAGTAATCCTGCAAACTTAATCTCAGTCATTCCTTCCTCGATTAGATCCGGAACCTTTGCTGCCACTTTATCTGCCATTTGTGAGGCCTGCCGCATCAAGCCAATTTCATAGTCTGATTTTACAGCTCTCTGTAGTCTTATGTCCATTGAGATATCAACCATGGTAGAATCAACAAATATTTTTCGAAATAAAAAATAGTGATTGACTGTCATTACATCCAGTTCAAGACCCAGGCTTTTGGGGATAGAATACCCGAATGATGCCATTGTTGCAGGAATTTCTTTTGGGCTGACAATGGATACAACCCGGTTAAGACCTGATTCTTCCTTAGCCCGTTGATAATCCTTGAAAACCATAAGCAATGGTTCCCCTTGATCTGGAATATACAGCCATCCCTGCTGGGCAGTTCCAGCATAATAAAACATATCTGCTTTCTGCACAATCAGAGCACTGTCAACACGGTTTTTTTCAAGTCTTTTCTGCAATGCAATGATTCTTGATCCTTGTTCCTTTGCAGGAGTGGTTTTTTCATATTGAATCATGTTTTTTTTCACCTATATCGTATTCATTAATATCATTTTTTTGATTCATGGTTAACTGAAATATATTATATAAACCCTTTTTATTTTGATTGTAATTTTTGCAGCACATCATCAGGAGGAACATCTCGTTTGCCTTTTCCAAATATTTTGAATATTATTATTGTGTTTACAAGAAATCAACAATTTTAATTGTTGTCTTTATAAAAAAAGCCCGGAAGATGATTATATCATTCCGGGCTGTTATAAGTCTGTCAAATTAATTTTTAATTATTTTGAGACCAGTTATTGCCTTGTCCCTGACAACCTCTTTGTCCGCCTCTTTTTAACCCTTTACCACATCCTTGTCCAAATCCTCTGCCCATTCCAAGTTCAGGCGATATTTTCTTTGCAGCCAGCCTGAAGTCGATTCGTCTATCTCTTACCTGTTTTTGAAGGTCAGTGATTTCCTGGGATAATTTACCAAGTTTGGCTCTGTCAGGTTCAGATGTCTCCATGAGCATTCTCATCTCTTGGCGTTTTTGAAATTTTGCAGCTCTGACTTCATAGGTTTCATCAATAAATGTTTGACGCAGAGCCATCAACTCATCTCTCTGCTCTTTGGACAGATCATTTACTATGCCTTGTCCTCCATATCCACGACAATCTTGATTGTAACCGGCACCCATTCTCTGACCCTTACCCTGTCCCTGTGCAAATACACTTCCTGCTACAAGTGAAACCATGAGTAATGAACTGATGATAATAATTGATTTTTTCATAATAATCTCCAATATTTATATTATTGTTTGTTAATTGATCCCGTTGATCATTTGTTGAAACATAATATAGCAAGGGCCATGCCAGAAAAAGAACTGTTTTTTAACATATTGAATTTATAATTAATATTTTAATTATCTGGTGAAATACTACTAGCATTAAATCAATAGTGTTGTATACTTTTTACCCAGAGTAATATATCCATGTGCATATCAATTACCCGGTTTGTTTTTTTTAATCATTGAATTATCTAAAAAAACATAATAATTTTACCAGCAAATATTTTTTTACTAAACCAGAAAGGTTAAACATGGAATTATTTAATATTGATAATGAAAAATGTGATAAAGACGGTATTTGTGCCATTGAATGCCCTGCCCATATTATTAAAATGACTAAAGAAGGTCCGGTTCCTTCAGTGGATGCTGAACAATTTTGTATTCAATGTGGTCATTGTGTGGCAGTCTGCCCAAAAGGGGCTTTTAATCTGCAAACGCTTTCTGCCAAGCAATGTATACCCATTGAAAAAGACATTATGATTAGCACAGATCAGGCAGAACTTTTTTTAAGATCCAGGAGATCTATTCGGCGTTACAAAAAAAAAGAGATACCAAAGGACCTGTTTGAAAAAGTCTTGCAAATTGCCTGCTGTGCACCAACCGGCAGCAATAAGCAACCAGTTCAATGGCTTATTGTAGACAAAAAAGAAGATGTTATAAAAATAGGTGCCCATGTGATCGACTGGATGAAATATGTTTCAAAAAAGCACCCTGAAATTGCCCAGACACTTAATATGTGCCTTTTGATTGACCAATGGAGCAAAGGAGTAGACAGAATCTGCAGGGATGCGCCTCAGCTTGTATTTGCATATGCTTCAGATGAATTTGGAAGCGCTGCCGCCGATTGTCATACTGCAATGGCTTATTTGGAATTAGCACTACCCGGGTTTGGGCTTGGAAGCTGTTGGGCTGGATATATAAACTATGCAGCTGGTCAGTGGCCGGATCTTAAAAAAGAACTGAACCTGCCAAAGAAACATACCTGCCATGGTGCATTGATGGTGGGATATCCAAAATTGAAATATTTCAGAGCACCAAAAAGAAATGCTCCTGTCATAAGGTATCACAAATAGACAAAATGCATTTTGGATATCCATAAGAATCCAGCCTTTGGAATAATCAGATTTTAAATAGGGTCAACAGGCAATGCTCGATATCATGGTCATTATAAAACAGATTGTAAGCCTGAATTACACATTGGAAAAGGTTTTGAACAATGCAAGATATACAGGCTGAAATGTATGAAAAGCTGATGATAGCAATGGGTGGATTCCAAAAATTATCCCAAAACGAGATAAGGCTTGCCCAATTACAGATCAAGGAGATCATAGCCTTAAAATATCAGATGGAAACCATT
Source organism: uncultured Desulfobacula sp. (assembly GCA_964646305.1). GTDB lineage: Bacteria > Desulfobacterota > Desulfobacteria > Desulfobacterales > Desulfobacteraceae > Desulfobacula. Next base: position 3,694 of record CAZYDL010000317.1, read on the forward strand.
GCATCTCAAAAAGGATATTCTCAAGCGTGTAAAGCATCCATTCCCACATGCCGAGGAGACTGCTGCAAATGGCATTTTCCGAGAAACCTGACTCCTGTAGATTTTTTTATTGCAATATTTTATATGCCTGAAGAACAGCAGGTTGCGTTGACAAAATTAATCCATAACAACAACAAAAACCAGTGTCCTGTTTTACTGAAAACCGGATGTTTTCTTACATTTGAGCAGCGTCCTGTGCTCTGTACCAATGCATACCCCTGTTTTAATGACCGACCATATTGGGTTGAAAAAGAGAAAAAAAATATTTTGTTTAAAAAAGCCATTGATACACTTGATGCTATTGTCCAGTTTTAAAAATCATATGATTTTATTCCTTATCAAGGACATCTCTGACAAAGAATGTCAGGGTTTTAGGTAAAAATATTTTTTAAAGAAAATAAATATTGCGGAACATAGATGTAGCCATTAGATTAAAGGTT
>CAZYDL010000318.1:0-4154 GCA_964646305.1 uncultured Desulfobacula sp.
TAGAGCAATAAACCCCTACTAACAATAGTCCTCCCATTAGCAGTAATTCTTTCCACATATCAGTATCTGCTAATGAGCAAAATCTCGCAAGCCTTTCCAAAAGAATTAGCCCAGTTCTTTATGATCGGAGCCTACATCGGTATTATTGGGAGTTTTATAGGAATGTTCGCAGTCTGGTTCATAGTAGCGGTAATAATGCACGGTGTCTCTTCATTCTTTAACGGTGAAGGTTCTTTCAGAAGGACGTTCGAATTCACGGGTTACGGATTTCTACCTTCCCTAATAGGTGCAATAATCACCACTCCAATCTCCTACTACTACATTTCCCAAGCCCAACTTCCTAAAATCACCCCAAGTCAATTAGTCCAAAATCCCGACATCGCTAAAACTTTGATAACATACCTACTCCCCAAATCGGTCGTTTACTCTAACTTAATAATCAACCTCGCACTAACAGCTTGGTCTCTAACAATTTGGACGTTCGCAATTAGACATGCGAGAGAAATCGAACTGAAGAAGGCTTTTATTACTGCTTTAATCCCAACAATACTATTCGGTGCATACCAAATCTGGAACCTATTAAAAATCCTTTAGCACTGGTGGTTTCATGCTCAAGAATTATCTTTTAGTACTTCTTGTAACCTTTATCTTAATTCAAACCGCATCAGCCCAAATTGTAAAATTCGAAATGAATCCTCAAACACTACTACCAAACGACATTGCAGACTGTAAACTAACTTTTACAGCCCAGCAAACAACTTACGTTAGTGGAATCACGATATTCCACCCTATAGAAATTCAAGTGATACCGTCCTCCATTTCAGGAGTCGGATGGCTTTCTGTAGGACAATCTTACGAATTTCCCTTTACGATTAAAGCTAAAGAAAGCGGTATTTACACTCTAACCATTTACATTAACACTTTTAACGGAACGATAAAGCAATCCTTGACAATTAGAGTCGTCAATCGGATGCCAGATGTAGTTTTGGATAAAACAATCCTAACGCTCAACGAAGTTAACACAATTCACTTTACGATAACATCACCCGTCAACGTTGAAAATGTAGTAGTTATACCACTTTTCAACGCCAATCCCAAAATTATATACGTTCAGAACGGCAAAGGTTCTTTCAAGTTCGAGCCTAAGAAACCCCAACCTCTTAAGTTCAAGATTTGCTTTTACAACGGTAGAAACTACCACGAAGTGATTAGAACTGTCAATGTTAGTTACATTCAAAGTAAAGGCGTTCTGATAAACGTCACTTCCAAGTATCCAGTCACGTTGATAGGGGACGTAGTACCAGTAAACGTAGAGGTTACTAACTTGAGAGAAGACACAATTTACTCCGTCAACGTTACCGCGTTAAACGGAATTTCCTCAAAGAATTACGTTAAAATTCCTACAATAAAATCCGAAGAAACTGCCAAAGTTAGCTTCGACCTCTGTTTTAGAAATAGTGGTATCAAAAATGTAAAAATTGAGGTTAGCTATGAAGACGAGTTTAACAACCTTTACCGAGAGGAAAAAGTCCTTACTATTAGAGTACTAAACGAGACAGCTTTACAGTTCAGTGGTATCGATGTTAAGACAGATTTGGAAGGATTAACCATAACGGGTGACGTGAGCAACAACGGCAGGAGTAAGGTTTACAACATATTCGTTACAGCCTTAACTGCAAATCAAGTAAAAACGTATTATATAGACTGCCTAGATCCTTCGGACTTTGATACCTTCGAATTTACTTTCACGAACTACTCTAATAAAGTTACTCTAAAGGTCAAGTGGACGAACGAGATTGGAGAAGTATTTGAAACTACTAAAATCATAAACGTTTCATCCCGTGAAATTCAGATAAAACCTGTCAGCGGTGTAGATTATGTCACAGTGGGTACAACTTTAGCCGTTTTAATTTTCGTAGTACTTCTAATAGTCTTAGCTTGGAAGAGGAGAAAATGATTGAGCTAATAGACGTTTACAAGGTTTACAGAGTCGGAACACACGAAATCTTAGCTTTGAGGGGAGTGAACCTCACAATTGACAGAGGTGAATTCGTAGCTATAATGGGTCCTTCAGGTAGTGGTAAATCTACATTGTTATATCTGATAGGCTGTTTAGACAAACCTACCAAGGGTAAGGTGATCATAGAAGGGCAAGACACATCTCAGCTTAACGAAAGACAGCTAACCGAACTCAGAAGGGACAAAATTGGGTTTATTTTCCAACAGTACTATCTAATACCAACCTTGACAGCTTTAGAGAATGTAGAACTGCCAATGGTGTTTAAGGGTGTTTCAAGGGCTAGGAGGGAAGAGAAAGCGAGAAAATTGCTTGAAATGGTTGGATTAGGTGACAAACTCAACAGAAAGCCGAGGGAGTTGAGCGGTGGAGAACAGCAGAGAGTGGCTATTGCGAGAGCTTTAGCCAACGATCCTTCTATCCTCTTATGCGATGAACCGACTGGCAATTTGGACACGAAAAGCGGTAAGGTTGTTATGGACATAATAAAGAATTTAAACGTTGAAAGAGGAGTGACGGTAGTTTTGGTTACTCACGATCCTTCGCTCAAGATTTACGCTGATAGGGTAGTTAACATTAGGGACGGTGTAATTTATGCTGATTGAACTAGCTTTGAGGAATTTAGCGAGGACAAAGGTTAGAAGTATTTTAGCAATGATTGGTATCGTAATCGGTGTCATGGCTATAAGCTCTATTGGAATATTCGGGGAGAGCTTGAAGGGTGTTGTTCTCGAGAATTTTAAGGGGTTAGCCAACGAAGTTATTGTTACGCCGGACTACACTCACGGTTACACTTCCATAGACGAAAGAACGTTGAAAAAACTTGAAAGGATACATATGCCAAAGTGATACCAGTCAAGAGCGATTCTGCTTTGGTTGTTTACAAGGACAAGAAAACATATCTAACCGTTTATGGAATGAACGAGAAGGACGTTAAGATTTTCAAGCTTGAGAAGGGAAGCTATAAGGGATGCTTAGTTGGTAGTAACGTAGCTGATTACTTCAAGCTCAGAATTGGGTCTAAGATTGAAATAAAGGGTAAGGAGTTTAGGGTTAGCGGAATTTTAAGGCAAGAAGCAAGATACGATATAAATCCAAACTTCGCCGTGGTGCTACCAGCAAAAGACTTCGATAAGGTGTTTAACAAAAAGAAGGAGTATTCGATGGTTATCGTTAAGGTGAAGAGTCTCGAAGATGTCGATAAGATTAAGGAGTACGTTGATAAAGTCATTAACCGAAGGGAGAAAAAAGTTTCAGTTTTTGAGATGAAGATAATTCTTGAGAGGATCAAAGACATCTTTGGAAAGATGGCACAGTTTTTAATGGCTATCGCTGGTGTTTCTTTGCTCGTCGCCGGAATCAGTATTTTAAACATCATGCTAATGTCAACAATCGAAAGAACTAAGGAAATTGGTTTAATGAGAGCTATCGGCGCTTATAGAGTGACTATATTAAAAATATTCCTGACCGAAGCTCTAATATTGGGTTTAATAGGAAGCATCATAGGTGGATGCCTAAGCTTCATAGGCGGTTATGCAATAGACATGTTGATATTAAAAACCGCTAAGTACGTCTTTCAGCCTTCATCTTTGCTTTACGTCCTCACTGGAATAGGATTTGGAATTGCCACAGCACTCGTTAGTGCACTTTACCCAGCTTGGAAAGCTTCCCGCCTCGAACCTATTCAAGCTTTGAGGTATGAATAATTAATAACATCTATTCAAATTTCATCTTTATGCCTGTGGATTATCTTATCCTTAAGTTAAAAATAACCATATACCCTTTGCTTGAGCAATTATGATCAAATCTATGATGTTAAGCATATCGTTAAAATTTTGATCGTGTTTGGCAGTATATTCATGTATTACTACTTTTCTATAGGATTTCAGCAAACTTTCGTTAAATTTCTTTAGCACCTTCTCGCTTTTATTTTGAAGGGCTTTATCCTTAGCTTCGAAGATTGAAATCCAATTAATATGAATTTTATTGGATTAACTTGGCAAATTTCTTCCTCGAAAAACCTTTAACATTGATACCCAAATGCTTTGCTAAATCCTATTTTGTTATTTCTAAAAAATCGATTAGCTTACAGTATAAATTTCATAACGTTCTCTGGTATATCTTCGTTTTCGTATCC
>CAZYDL010000319.1:0-4153 GCA_964646305.1 uncultured Desulfobacula sp.
CGATACTGCTCCTGTGAATTTTCCAGAATTTCTCAGGGTCAAGATTTTTCTCAAGTTCTTTTATTATCTTTCGTATCAGATATTCTCAACAAAGCTATTCCCCCTGACATTAATTTAAAATTAATGTCAGGTTTTATACACGACGGTCAAGGAAACATGAGCGGTGAAATCGATTGTATGCTTGTTGAGGGTGAAGGAGAAAATCTCATGTCTGAGGGGTTTGGAGTTAACAGTTTCCCACAGTTAATTATAAGCGGGCAATATTCACTAATAAAAATGAACGGGCACCCATATTCATCACCAATAACATCAGAAAATTGGAATTTTTATGGATCGTCAAGAACAAATCCAATTCTATTAATTTTAGAGCTTATATGGACTCGCCTCTCAAAGTCATACGGGATCTCAGGGTTATGGGGTGATGATTTAAAATTAGAGAATTTTATTTTACTCCTTTCAGGAAAAATAAAAAAAGTTGGAGACAGATTTGGGTGGGAATACGACTTCACAAAAGTCAATAAATCTACTTTGTCATCAGAACCTACCGAAATTGATTGGGAACCGACATATGTAACCAGCGAACAATTCACGATATTTAACAGATTGTGCAATGGAGAACTTGAAAGAACAGATGACCCGGATTTAATTGACTTTCTTCAAAAGAACGGTCTTGATTCCGACATTTTTTTTAAAGAATTAATTGAAACCGGTTTAGTCGCTCTTGATGGAAACGATCTCACATTAACAACGAAATCCTGTCAATGTATAGTATTGCCTAACGGTAAATTCGCTGTAGCAGAAAACAATTCCGGCCGCTTAACAAATTGGATTTTACAGTTTATGGAAAAGAGAAAAGATCCTTAACAAGCGGCTGAACGCCACACTACTGGGCTAAAGCAAGATCATTATTCTAACACAATATAGTTCAGATCTTTTGGAGGACTTACCGGAAGATTTTAATCAACACCCTGTCACTGAAGAAGAAAATCTTCGCTAACAATCGAATTCATCAAATGACAACCCGATATGGGGACACCTTACTTAATTTCAACAACGAAAATGCTGACGGATGAACTGCAGGTTTTCAAAGTTAGGACTTGTAAGCCCACTGGATTTTGAATATAAATATAATCAGAAAACATACGAAAATGCTGTATGACTTTGTGGCTACAAAAAGCACGGAAGATCACAAGGTTTATGGGAAATGAAATGATACAACAAACAACATGCTGACGGACAAGTCGCAGATGTTTATGGTTATAAAATACCGGAGGTGAAGAATGACAGACAATTATACAAAAATTGTTCAAGCCAATCTAAATCAACTATATAATAATTTGCCTGAAGACCTAGCAAAGAACCTTCCAGGCGCGCAAAAAGGAGAACAGTTTATTTTTGAGGCATTTGGAGAAAAGTGTCTGATTGAACCGCAAGGGATTACTCTTGGTGATAAAGAACACTCATCTGTGTTTGGAATCTTAATATCTCTTTATGCCTTGAATGCCTGCCCCGACATGTGCGTTCCCGCGCCGTTAAAAGCTTTCAAGGAGTTTCCAGATAGTATGCCCTATGTGGGAGCCTTCACGACACATACTGAACAACTGCTTGTCCCTCATGTGGCCAAAATTAAAGAGTCGGTCCAAATAGTCACCGAAATACTTAAGGGTGAGGAATCTCCTGATGGGGCAGGAGGAGATTTTTCCTTTGTCGTTTATCCTCTGCCGAAAATCGCGCTGTGCTATATTTTTTATGAAGCGGATGACGATTTCACCGCTTCAGTAACATGTCTATATTCAAATAACGCGCGGCAATTTTTACCAGTAGATGGCCTTGCCGATGTGGGTGAATACTGCTCCAGGAAAATTTTAGACCTGATTGAATAATTATCTGGTCTCACCCTGTTCGATTATAAAAGCTTTTTTGAACCTTTTTCTTTAACGAGACACTTAAGTATTATAAAGTACTTAAAATAGCGCTTAAGTGAATGAGCTGTTTTATTGTAATTAATATGTCTAAATTAATTTTAATGGAGAGAGAAGATGAAGAATCAAAATAGCCTTAAAAAAATTATAAAAAAGTTCTTATTTGTTTCTCTGCTGTTATTACTATCACCGTGTTTTGTTTTTGGAGCCAGCCAACCTATTGCTACTTCAAAGGTTAAAGCCAATCAGCCTGGAACAAAATTAAAAAAAAAGATAGTTCCAAAAAATATTAGTAAAAAAATAGCACTAAAAGCGGCCATGAAAATCCGGTCAATTACATTTAAAACAAATGCAAGCGGCGACTGGACTTTTTTATATGATTCTGAAAATACTGGTCTTGCAACTTTTGCACCCCATCAATTGCAATACAAATCTACACAGATATTGACGAATGGAAGTCGCATTCCTATACATATTGTAACTTACAACAGATCAAATACTCCAGGTACCAAGGATAGTGCACATTCGCCCTGGGACAGATGCAGTAAGGCTTCAAAACTAATGCTGGAAATTATTTATAAAGGCAAGGTACTTGATAAGAAAACTATAAATGTACCGCCTGTCAATATTAAAATTAATAATCTATCTTTCTTAAATGGTAAGTTTAAAGCTCTATTAAAGAATAATACCAGTTATACTTCCAAAGTTGCCGTGAGAGTTGTTTCTAAAAGCCCATTAAAAGGCGGCATCAGCAGGAACAGTACAGGAGCAGAGACCATAGTAATAGTTCCTGCAAATAGTTCAAAAACCTGTACAGGAGCTATTGCAGATAAAGGGAAGACCACAAATCTGGAAGTCCTGTTTAGAGATGAAAAAAAATGCATTGACAAAGGATATGTTGTACTGGATAGAAAAGTCTTGCCAGCTGCTGCAGGTGCTGGTTTGAGCAAAGCTGCCAAAGTAAAAGCATTGGCAGGCAAGGTTAAAATTGCCGGTAACTTACGATCAGGTGTTACACTTCCATCCCAACCCCCGCCCCCACCAGGCCCAGGTCCAAATCCAACACCTTCTTATTTACCAAATTTATTCATCACAAATGTCAACCTGACTCTGTTGGGCAATAGCCAATTTTCCATCAGCTATAAAGTGAGAAATTTTGGCGGTTTATGTGAAAGTGGTTTTAATACTTGCTTTAGCAAAATAGGCGGCTCTGGTGATGTCGTATATGTTCCCCCTCTGGAACCACATGGAAGCTATGATGGAAATTTTACTTTTTCATCACAACAACAGACTACAGAAATCAAGGTGATTGTTGATTGTAATAATGTTATTGTGGAATCCAATGAACAAGACAATCAATGGACCGGGATTGCAAGCAACCCTGTCTCCTCTGCAGCAGCACTTGGTGGCCAGATACCAATAGAATCTGCCCCTGTTGCTCCCATAGCGAATGAGGATCTTTCTCCCTATGACCTGTCTTTGAAGGCAGTTTTCCTTACTCAGGATAATCGTCTGAAAATTAGAATATCTAATCCAGGACCGGAGATCTCCCAAAATATGTATAATCGATTAGCTATAGGAGTCTGGGTTAAGAACAATACCATGAATTACAGTGTTCCTGAAAAAAGAATAGCCATGACTGAAGTGGATACAACCGGAACATTAAGAACTGCCGGGAACTCGGCAGTATGGTATACTTTTACCTGGCCCAAGGCTTCAAATGCTATTAGCAATGGCATCCCTCTGTTTAATCCCGGCCAAAGCTATCTTGTCACAGTTTTTTTAGGTCTTATCCCATCGAGCGGTACTGGTCTTAACGCCGAAGCTCCTGATTCTAATCCGACAAATAATATAATGACAATCCATTACGAGCCTGAACCGGATTTGGTGGTATGCTTCCCAAAACAAACACATCACAATCATACCAGCCGAAAATATACATACCGGCCAGTAGTGAAAAATATCGGTAAAACCACTTCCGGACCCTCGATTCTGAGATTTTATATTCAAGGCAAAGGAGGGAAGAACTATTCTATTCCGTCACTTAAGATCAACGAAGAATACTCAATTAAACGAGAGATCTACTGGGTGGTCAAGGGTTCCCGAAGCTTCCAGCTCACCGTGGACAAGAATGACGATGTTGATGAGTCAGGTGGTGAGTCCAACAATATCCTCAAGGGTAAGATTGATGTTGTTGTATATGGGCCTAACCCATTACCGGATATGTCTGC
>CAZYDL010000320.1:0-4098 GCA_964646305.1 uncultured Desulfobacula sp.
AGCGTGAAGTTTGTAGATGAAGCAATTATCACTGTCAAGTCCGGTGATGGCGGTCGCGGATGCACAAGTTTTCGGCGTGAACGCTATATAGAAAAGGGAGGACCTGACGGTGGAGATGGCGGCAATGGCGGTCATATTATTCTGAAAATTGATCAGAGTAAACGTACCCTTTATGATTACCGTCGCCAGAAATTGCTCAAAGCCAAAAACGGTGCTCCCGGGCTTGGCAGGCAGAAACACGGTAGAAACGGTTCAGACTGCACCATCACCCTCCCCCCTGGAACCATTGTTTCCAATATAGATACCAATGAAATCATAGCCGATCTAACCCAGGTTGACCATGAATTTATCCTTGCCCATGGCGGTCAAGGCGGCAGGGGCAATAAAAGATTTGCAAGTTCCACCAACCGCGCACCAAGGCATTCCCAGCCAGGAATTCCCGGCATTGAACTAAAACTGAAACTTGAATTAAAGCTACTTGCCGATGTCGGTCTTGTGGGTCTGCCCAATGCAGGCAAATCAACACTGATCTCCAGCATATCAGCTGCCCGGCCCAAGATAGCTGACTACCCTTTTACAACCCTGACCCCCATACTTGGAATGGTGGAGGCTCCCTTTGGTGAGCCCTTTGCCGTGGCAGACATACCAGGGATTATTGAGGGTGCACATGAAGGAATAGGACTTGGTATCAAATTTTTAAAACATATTGAAAGAACTGGAATCCTGGTTCATTTAATTGATGTTTTTCAAATTGATCCAGCTTCTCCCCTTGACTCTTTTAACCTGATCAACAATGAATTATCCAAATACAGCCAGACTCTGGCAAAGAAAACACAGATTGTTGTTCTTAATAAAATTGATTTGTCAGATACTTCAGAAAAAATTAAAGCCTTTAAAAACGCCTTAAAGGATTTTCAAATATTAACTCTCTCGGCTGCAACCGGTAAGGGCACTAAAGAGCTTGTTAAAGTATTATCTTCAAAACTTACAAAGAGATAAAAATGAATATCGGACTTTTTGGAGGAACTTTTAATCCTTTTCACAATGGCCATATTGGAATTATTGAATCCGTAAAAAAGCAATTCCAGCTTGAAAAGATATTTTTAATCCCTTCTGCTACACCTCCACACAAACCTGATATCAATCTTGCCTGTGCCGACGACAGATTTAATATGGTAAAAACAAGCCTTGAAACCTTTGATGATTTTTTTGCATCTGATAAAGAGCTGGTAAGAAAAGGTCCATCTTTTACCATTGATACCATTAATGAATTTAAAAATGAATATGAAAATAATACCTGTTTCTATCTTTTAATGGGATCAGATGCATTCCTTGACATAACAACATGGAAACAAAAAGATAAGATTTTTGAAATCGTGCCTGTTATCATCATGCTGCGTGGAATTTGGCAAAACTATGATATAATTGCCTCTTTTATTGACGAAAACATATCAAAAGAGTACATTTTTAATAAAAAAGAGAAGTGTTTTTGCCACGCGACAAAAAAGGAAATAAAGATTTGCAATGTGCCAAAGATAGATATTTCATCAACCATGATCCGGAATTTAGTAAAAAACAGAAAATCCATAAAAGAGTTTGTGCCGGCAAACGTTGAAAAAATCATTAAAGCAAAGGAATTGTATAAATGACGCAATCTACCATCCCAGATGGTCTAAAAAAATATCTTATCCCAGCCTTTAAAAGAAAGGCAAAATCCATTACAGCATTGAATTTAATACAGTTCTCTACTTATACTGACACACTTATAATTATTGAATGCGGCTCCAAACGTCAGGTGAGTTCAATTGCTGAACATTTAATTAAATCACTGAAAAAGAAAAAAGTTAAAGCCATTGGCATGGAAGGCCTAAGAGACAGTGAATGGGCATTAATAGATTATGGTGAAGTCGTGATTCATATTTTTGAGTCCGAGGCAAAATCATTTTTTGATCTTGAAGGTTTATGGGCTGATGCACCAAGAATTGACCTTGTAGAACTTGAAAAAACCCATGGCTAAAGAGAGAGTTAAAATGACTTTAAAATCAAATCCAGTCAATATTTTAATGATTCTTGATGGCTGGGGAATTAGTAATGAACAAAAAGGCAATGCTTTTGCCCTTGCTGATACCCCTTTTCTCGACTCGTTATTCAATGATTTTCCCAGCTGTGAACTTGAATGCTCCGGCAATGCAGTTGGGCTTCCTGCTGGAACCATGGGTAATTCAGAAGTTGGACACATGAACATTGGTGCCGGCAGAAAAGTATTACAGGGCTTTGTAAGAATCAATCGTGCCATTGAAGACAGATCATTTTTTACAATACCTGAATTTAAAAACATCATGGCCAAGGTCTCAAAATCAAAGAAAAGCCTCCATCTCATGGGACTTTTGTCCGATGGAGGGGTACACTCCCATATTTCCCATCTTTTTGCCCTTATTGATATGGCCAAAGAAAACCATGTTGAAAATCTTTTCATTCACCCTATCCTTGATGGCAGAGATACTTCACCAACAAGCGGTATTAAATATATCCAACTGCTTGTGGATTATATACAAAAAACAGGCTTGGGATCCATTGCCACCATTGTGGGCCGTTATTGGGCAATGGACAGAGATACAAGATGGGACAGGGTTGAAAAAGCATATAGCCTTTATACAGAGGGCAAAGCTCAAATTGAGAAGAACCCGGTTAAAGCTGTCCAAAAAGCCTATGATTCAGGCAAGAGTGATGAATTTATAGAACCTCTATTCTTTATAAATGATGAAAAAACAGAAGATGTTCAAAAGGGCATGATTGCTGATGGGGACGGTATAATCTTTTTTAATTTCAGAGCTGATAGGGCAAAAGAGATCACAAGGGCTTTTATTGAAGATGAATTCAGTGAATTTGCAAGAAATAAAAAATCAAAACTCTCAGGTTTTGTATGCATGACTCAATATGATGAAAATTTTGATCTGCCTGTTGCCTTTGGCCCTCAGCATCTTGATAATATCCTTGGAGAAATCTTGAGCCAAAACAATATCCCCCAGCTCAGAATTGCTGAAACTGAAAAATATGCCCATGTTACATATTTTTTTAATGGCGGTGATGAAAAAATTTTTGATAAAGAAAAGAGAATACTCATACCTTCACCAAGGGATGTTGCAACCTATGATGAAAAGCCCCAGATGAGCGCTTTTGAAGTTGCTGACAAAGCCTGTGAACAAATAGAATCAAAAAAATTTGAATTTATCATACTAAATTTTGCCAATATGGATATGGTCGGTCATACTGGAATTATTGAAGCCGCCATAAAAGCATGTGAAACCATAGATCAATGTACAGCACAGGTTGTTAAAACAATATGGAAAACTGGAGGCACTGCTCTTATAACAGCAGACCATGGTAATTGTGAAAAAATGAGAGCAGAAGATGGATCACCCCATACAGCCCATACTTTAAACCCGGTACGTCTGATACTTGCAGGAGATCATTATAAAAACATTTCAATAAATGATGGAATCCTTGGTGATATTGCACCGACTATTTTAAAAATTTTAAATATAGAACAACCTTTAGAGATGACAGGCAGATCTTTAATATGAATTTAAATGATAATAATACAATCACTGACTATGTTACAGGAAAACCTGTAAAAAATATTGGTCCGGAAGCAAGCAGACAGATTTTTGAAAGATTTCTTGTCCAGGACAAAGGCTGGGCAAAAGCTGATATAAAGGTGGATGAAAAAATTATTGTCCAGTTCAAGGGTAAAGATTATCTCTCAAAAATTGACCTGATAGTTTTCTGCAAAGATAAAGCATTGATGGCAGTCACATGTGTAGCAGGTTCAATTGGCTCCTATGAAAGAGAAATTCTTGCAGGAGCAAGATTGATTTATGATTACCAGATTCCCTTTGCTGTATCAACAGATGCAAAAGACGCTGTGGTCATGGATACACTTACCGGTAAAAAATATGGGCATGGCCTTGATGCAGTTTTTTCAAAAGAAAAAGCCCTTGAAATAGTTGAATCCTCAGAATACCAATCTTTTGATAACAATAGAAAAGAGCGGGAAATGATTATCTTTCGCTCCTTTAATATGGAAAAAATTAATAT
>CAZYDL010000321.1:0-4059 GCA_964646305.1 uncultured Desulfobacula sp.
AATTCTACAAATGATTTTAAAGTTCAATGGCTGTTCCATTGTGGAATGCTTTTTTCAAGCAGGGATAAATGGTGGGGAGATTTTAAATATAGGCTTTCAACACATGAAGGCATAGACATTACATTTTATAAAACAGAGTACAATGAAATCCATTGTTTTGATGATTCCATTAAGGTGCCTGCCATGGATGATGGAATTATTTTAAATATCTGTGATGATTTTCTGGCTCAAACCATTGTAATCAGACATAAAGTTTTAACCTCTTCCAACAGGCAGATCCTTTTTACATATGCCCACATTGTTCCTGAAAAAGGTTTACAACCTGGTCATATTGTTACAATAAACGACCCCATTGCAAAGGTCAGCAATACATATAAAAACCCACAACTACCACCCCATTTACACTTTTCCTGTTTTGAAATTCCACAAGATATCAGGCCTGAACATTTAAACTGGGATCTGTTTTCAAAAAGCCCTGACATTAACTTGATTAACCCTGTTTTTCTTTAAATATACACTCAATTGACTTTATCTGATTTATACGACATTTCAATCTTGTTAACCATGCTTTAATTATTGTACAATCACTTGAGAATATCATTCAACTATGAAATATTTGTGGACAATCAAATAATTTCTTAATTTTGCAGGGGTGCTAAGATAAAAACGTTTATTTTTAACATTGCAGCAATGGGATTTATTGTACAGGCTTTTATCGGGATTAGTTTTTTTGTCTCTTCCATCCAGGAAAAAGAAAAACGGGCATCCATATTTGCAGGTGTCCAGGCCTGCATTATGATTTTTCTGGCAGGCATGTTTTATTACCTTTATGCAGCAGGTTTTTTTAATTCAGGCACAGGTACTGCCGTATTGAGCTTGATCCTGATACTGGAAGCAGGATTGATTTTCCTTTTATTCCATAAAACACCTGGAAATGAAAAGGCTTTAAAAGGTAGTGATGGACTGATTTCAGGTAAGGTAAAACGTTTTGATGAAAGGGATCATGTTTTTGCAAGAAACCGTTCTCTGCCTCCAGGTTCAGAATACTATACCAAATATTATAATAAGCATCCCGCACTTGAAAAAATGGATGCCAAAAGAAGAAAAAAAGGCGGCCCCATAGGTATTCCCGGCTCTATTGACAGTCCGAAATCCAATGCCAATATAGCAGGAATCATGGCATCTCTATCCATGCCCCAACATCTTTCAGCGCCTGAACAATATAATCCTGAACCGCATATTTTTTTAAGGGAAAAACTTAAAGGACAAAAGATAGATATAGAACCCCAAGAAGCAAGCCTAAGGCTTAAAGGATATGCCAAAAATCTTGGTGCAGATCTTGTGGGTATTACAAAAATCAACCCTTTGTGGATATATTCCATGCGCGGTGAAATATTTAATGACAACTGGGAAGAGTGGGGAAAAAAGATAAATATAAATCATGCTTACGCCATTGTTTTTGCCACGCAGATGAATTCAGATATAGTTGGTTGTGCACCCCATACACCCACCTGTATTGAAAGTATGGTCAATTATGCAAAAGGTGCCTATATTTCAACCCAGGTTGCAGCTTATATTGCCAATCTTGGATTTTATGCAACAGCAAATCATTTCAGGCATTATGACGGGCTTATGGTTCCCATTGCCATTGATGCAGGCCTGGGTGAAATGGGCAGAAACGGCTATCTTATCACCAGAAGATATGGTCCCCGTGTAAGACTCAGTCTTGTCACCACAGATTTGCCGCTTGTGCAGGATAAGCCCGTTGATTTAGGAATTGAGGATTTTTGCAATATCTGTAAAAAATGTGCTGTCTGCTGCCCCTCAACATCCATACCACAAGACAACCAGGTTATTGAAAACAACATATTAAGATGGAAAATAGATGCCCAGTCCTGTTTTGAATACTGGGGTAAGATAGGCACTGACTGCAATATCTGCATGAATGTATGTCCCTGGAGTCATTGTGACACATTCCCCCATAGATTGGTTAAAACCTTAATATCACACAATAGAATATCTCGCAAGCTTTTTAACCTCATGGATGATATCTTTTATGGGAAACGCCCGAAACCAAAACCAGCCGTGGATTGGGCACAGTTCAGATAGGATTTCCCTTGGCAGATATCCGGGCTTTATTTGGATCATTGTTAAAAAAAATGATAATGGATTATTAAAATAATTTTTTATGGGGTAAAAACATGGCATCCAATGAACCTGCTGATTTTCATGGAAACAAAACAGGCATTATTTCAGATTGTCCTTTCTGCCATGACAATATCAAATCAAAATTCATTGAAGAATTTGGCTTAGTAGCAGCTTTTAAAGACAATTCACCTGTTACCCAAGGACATTTATTAATCATCCCCAAACGCCACTGCAAAGATTTTTTCCACATGACCAGACAAGAACAGGTTGATGCAAATAGACTTATGGCAATTTTGCAAAAACAAATTCTAAAAAAGGATTCCACTGTTACAGGATTTAATATTGGAGTAAATAATGGCGAGTCAGCAGGTCAGACTGTATTTCACTGCCATATCCATTTAATACCGAGAAGAGATGGAGATATGCCTGAACCAAGGGGTGGTGTACGGGGTGTTATTCCTGATAAAATGAGTTACTGAACGGTTATGTGGCATCAGAACCTTCCATATATGAAATCAGTGTTTCAAGATAACGCGACTTTACCTGCTCTTTTGCCAGTATCTGTTTCACAGGGGGCAGCTTTAGGATAACTCCGAGAACTGCTGCAAGGGCACGGTGGCTGAACAGCACCCTGTTGTCAAAAATCAAATGCTGGAGTGTTCCCCTTTCAATGGCCATGATTACTACTCTGTGCGCCCCATTCAATGGAGTAATGACCCGCTGGGGTAACGGTTTAAGTCTAAGGCTGCCTTCCACACATGCCCTGACGCAAAGGCCGCATCCAAGACATATATCTTGATTAAGACGGGCTTTTTTCTTTTTTAACTTTTTAGAATCATTGGCTGATACCAGGGTCATGGCCTCCACCGGGCATATTGTAACACATTTACCACAGCCAGTGCAGGAATCATTATCTATCTGCGGAATAAAGTTAGAAGTATGCACTGGATTAAACATTGCAAACCTGCGAGCCGCAACCATGGCCTCGCAACAGCATCCACAGCAATTACAGATAAAATTCACCCTCTCCCTGACATTTTCGCCAAACTGAACCAGGTCAGATTCATATGCCTGGGCAAGAAGATCCAATCCTTCTTTAACACCTACAGACCTTGCATGACCATATTTTATCAGGGACCGGGCAGATGTATTAAATGTCATGCAGATATCCATGGGTCTGTCACAGGCTTTGCCCATATGATACATCTTATGCCGGCAATAACATGTACTTATACCCATATATGAAGCAGTCCTGATCACCTGGGATGCCCGCTCATAATCCAGGACATGAATGGCATTATCATTGGACAGCACTGGTTCATGAATAAACACACGGCCAAGCTGAGTATCTCCAAGTGTAAAGAGATCTTTTACAAAATCTTCTTCAACGTTCAGATACTGATAAAACAACTCACTTAATACCTTTTGGTCTATATCATGCCTCACCCGCATCAGAGAGAATTCAAAAAAACCAGCCATGGGTGGAGGCAAAGCATACTGAGTAGTGCCATTCTGATCAATATCAACCAGTATGGCACGGGATGCGAGTTGATCCAGAATTTTCCGGGCTTTGATTAAACTCATTTGCCAGATTTTTGCTGCTTTGTCAGCTGTAAATGGTTTTATGGGTAGCAAAGCAACCAGATGGGCTTCTTTTTCTGAAAACAGCATACCAAGAATTTTGTTCAGCAGTTTTGAAGGGGGTGCTCCCTGGGGAAAACGATTTAAACGATCTATTAGATGGGTATAACCGGTTTTACCTATGTGATGTGCCATATTCAACCCCTCTGGAAAATTCCAATTTGAAATCCTGAATGCTCCAATGTACACCTATCTTATATAGGCATTACAAAGTATTTAATGCAATAAAAATTTATCCCCTGTATTAGAAAAGTCTCTTTACAATTTACC
>CAZYDL010000322.1:0-4051 GCA_964646305.1 uncultured Desulfobacula sp.
ATTTTGTTTATTCTTCTGCTTTTTTATTTTCTTCTCTTCGTATAATACCGTCCACAGCAGCTGCTGCACCAATTTTTAACGAGGTTTCAGCACTGGACAGGTCACTGCCTTTATTGTCATTCTCTTTTTTTGCCATTATGGATTTAAGTTCTTCGGGCATATCAACAATCACTTTTCTGTGGGCATAGTGAATACCTTGGGCAGCAAGGGCTTCGGTTATCCTGCGAAAGGCTTCTCTTTTTATGACAAACTGTTTTCCGGGATGGGCAGTAAATTTTACCCTGAAGGTCATTACAGAATCTCCAACTTCCCTGACACCCTGGGATTTTACAGGCTTGATAAAATCATCTTTGAATTCCTCATCCTTGAGCATGGCTTGACCAACTTTTTTAATGACTTTTCTCACTTTATCTATGTCAGTATTATAGGGCAGTTGAATATTAAATTTTATAATCATGCCTCCGCGCATATAATTGGTTACAGAACCAAGTTCACCAAATGGAACTAATTGCAGCATTCCACGATGATGTCTTAATTTTACATTGCGAAGAGTAATGGCTTCAACGCTGCCGGAGATACCACCTGCCTCAATATATTCTCCAACACGGAATGCATCATCCAGTAAAAAGAAAAACCCGGATAGAATATCAGTCACCAGTTTCTGTGCGCCAAAACCTATGGCAATGCCAATAACGCCTGCTCCTGCAAGCAGTGGTGCAATTTCAATTCCCATGGATGACAAAATCGTCAATATAACAACCACAACCAGAACAGTTCCAATAAATTTTTTAACCATTGGGAGTACTGTTGTGCTTCTCCCTACAATAACACCACCTCCCCATTCATTATCTGCCTCTTCATTTTCATCTTTGTCAGGCATATCTTCAGCAAGTTTTTTATCTATCAATTTGCTTAAAAAATTCCAGGCAAGGTAGCCAAGGAAGAGTGTAACCAATACATCAAACATGGTCTCTGGCAGTTGTCTGGCAAAGGGGATATTGATTCCCCACAGGCTTGATACCCAGAGAATAAGGGTGATAATAATGGCGACCCTTATAACAGCAGTGGCAGTATTTGAGGAGTTATCATTCGCCAGAATGGTTTGTTCACCGTCTTCCACCGGTTTATTTTCCGGCTCCTTTAATGTCCCAAGAATTGCCATGACAATCCACTGCCCTGCTTTGTCCAATACAAGATAGATGGGGACAAGCAAAAGACTTATAAAAAATGCCATGGGAATACCAGTTTGCACAATAATCAGGTGGGCAGCCCACAGAGCCCAGATAATAATTATATAAGCAAATGACAATATATGCCAGATTGCTGCAAACTGTTTTTTAAATAAAGATGGATTTTTTTGATTGCCAATTATGATTGCAGCCACAGATTTTCGATTCTGCCAGATCATAAAAGCAATGGCCATAATTAAAAGAGTTCCAAGAGTAAATGCTGTAAATCTTGTAACGTCTCTTGGAGTTCCAATTCGAATCATTGCAGATGTTGTGACATAGCCAAAGGAGATTAATCCTGCTATGAACATCATGCTTTGATGGAGGTATCTTGCAGCATTATTACTTAAAGGTAAGAGACGAAGATTTTCCACAGTTGGCGAACATATGGCGCTGCTTAAAAGAGAGATAATCCTTATAAAGATGATCACAATAAATATAGTTATAAAAATCATCCTGCCTGCCATATGACTCTGGCCCTTTAAAATAAAAAAGAGTGTCAGACAGATAAAAATAAACACTGCCATATCAAAAAAATCCGGAGTGATTTTCAATAATGCACTGCCGATTTTACTGACTCCTTTCATGGGTTCAAAGGAGTTGATTCCTTCACGAAATCCTTTTGTCATATATTTAAAAAAAAACTCAAATAAAAACCCGATTAAAATAACCCCAAGAACATATATCAGGGTTATAAACAGCGAGGCAACACTTCTGCCCTCGGACAGAAGAACAAGGGAGTTATAAAATTGGGAAGGTAGATTGGGGATATTTGCAATAAATTGTTTTAACCTGGTATGGGCATGATCAGTAAGATTATGCATATTGTTATAAGAGCCTGACTCATCTAACGCCAAAGGCACAGCTTCTTTTTTAAGTTCAGCAATAAGAAGCTGTCGCACCTGTTCATCGCTCATGGTTGACAGGATTTCATCCACCTGCCCTGGAGAATAATTTTCAGGTAATTTAGCTGCGCTGTTTAAAAACCCTGGAGTGGATGTTTCTGCACAAAGGCTTGACACATGCCATACACTGGCAAGCATTCCAAGAAAAAATACAAGTCCAATAGTCAACCCTGCTCTTTGACGCATAACACCTCCTGCTTTGTTTTAATATCGCAATAATAAAGCAGGCTATCACAGGAGACAGTGTATTGTAAAATATTTAAAAGGGCTGCTTCCAGACAATAACGTGGAAACAGCCCTTTTTTCACGAAAAGGAGGACGTGAATTATAATCTTTCAAATATTGCTGCAGCGCCCATTCCACCGCCTATACACATGGAAACAATACCATATTTTCCATTTACCTCTTTAAGGTTTGCAAGACAGGTTGCTGTCAGTTTTGCTCCTGTGCATCCCAAGGGGTGACCAAGGGCAATGGCACCGCCATGGATATTGATTCTGTCCATATATTTTTCAAGGTCAAGCTCTCTGATGCTGTAAATAGCCTGGGAAGCAAAAGCTTCATTGATTTCGTAAATATCAATATCATCAATGGTCAATCCTGCCTGCTCAAGAACCTTTGGAATGGCATAGCGGGGTCCCACACCCATTTCATCGGATTTACAGCCAATGGTTGAATAGGCAATAAGTTTTGCAATGGGTTCAAGTCCTAATTCATCACATTTTTCCTTTGATGCAATAATGGTTGCAGCAGCTCCATCTGTGGTCTGTGAAGAGTTACCTGCTGTAACACTGCCCACAGCACTGAAAACTGTTCTAAGTTTTCCAAGCCCTTCAGGGGTTGATACCCTGATGCCGTCATCATGTTCAACAATGAACTGCTCTTTTTTATATGTACCATCTGACTGCTTAATATATTTATAGGCAGGTGTTGGTACAATTTCTGTAAAAAGGCCATTATCCCTTGCCCTTGCAGCCTTTGCCTGGGATTTTGCAGCAAATTTATCCTGATCTTCCCTTGATACATCATAACGGGAAGCAACATTTTCTGCAGTAATTCCCATGGAAATATACATTTCAGGATTTGTTATGGAAAATTCAGGGTGGGGGCGGGGATTATTCCCTCCCATGGGGACAAAGGTCATGGATTCAACTCCTGCACCAATGGTAATATCTGCCCATCCCATCTGAACCCTTGCAGATGCCATGGCAATGGCTTCAAGGCCCGATGCACAAAATCTGTTTACCACAGCGCCTGATACTTTGTCCGGGAAACCAGCCATTTTAGCAGCAATCCTGCCAAGATTAAGTCCCTGCTCACCTTCTGGAAATGAGCACCCGAGCATAACATCATCAATATTGTCAGGCCCCAGGTTTTTTGTTTTTTCAACAGCTGATTTCATGATAAATGTAATAAGCTCTTCAGGGCGTGTCTCTTTGTATAAACCTCTGTTTTGCTTGCAGCCAGGAGTTCTGACCGATTGTACTATATATGCTTCTTTCATGAGTTTGTTCTCCTTTAGTTTCTGAGTGCCTAATTTCTAAGCGGTTTTCCGGTTTTAAGCATGTGGTCAATTCTTGCAAGGGTTTTTTCCTCTTTGCAAAAGTCAACAAAAGCTTCACGTTCAAGTTTAAGAATTGTATCTTCATCCACTTCACTTCCAACTTTAACTTCGCCGCCACTCATTACATATGCTATGCGTTTGGCAAGAAAGGCATCGTATTCACTCATGAATTTGCCGCTGAGCATATTGAAAATTTCAGCATTAACCATGCCCTGCCCTGCATCACCCATGACTCTTAAAGGCTGTTTTGCGGGTGGTGCATATCCATCATCAACCATTTTCAGGACTTCTTTTTTGGCTTCACCAATAAGATTGTCACGGTTCATTACAATTCTGTCTGCCTGGCCAAGGTA
>CAZYDL010000323.1:0-4048 GCA_964646305.1 uncultured Desulfobacula sp.
GTACATGAGGATTGCAAAAGTTTGAAGCAACGAAGCAGATGGGTGAGTTTACATTCAAATACTAAAGGGCATTTTTACATCTACCTCACCACTGCCCGACCTTAAAAATTTTGCATCTGGATATTTTTTTTGAAAGACCTTGATCATTTTACGATTTTCAGCCAGAACAGTTGCAAGAAACTGCTTATAATTGTTTTCCTTTGCAATGCTTTCAAGAATTTTAAGAAGGTATGACCCTATACCCATTCCATGGAGTTTCTCTTTGACAAGAAAGGCCACTTCAGCACTGGTTTCATCAGCTTTTGCATAGGAGCCGATTGCTACGATCTGTTTTCGTTTGCCACGCTGCATAAGTCCAATTATGGTCATATTTCTTCTATAGTCCACCTGTGCCCACTGTTTTTGAAGCATATCCCTTGAAAACACTTTCCGTTTGTTAAAAAACCTGTAGTAAATGGAATCTTCCTGTAAAGAGTAATAAAAATGACGGGATTCAAACTCATCAGAGGGTAAAAGAGGTCTGAAATCAATATTTCTTCCATTGGGCAGTTTAAAGGAATAAAGGTATTGATCTAAAAACAGAAGGTCCTGGCTTGTTGGCGGCAGTTGGTCGGCAAATATATAATGTCTTTTTTTAGCCTCTTCTATCAAACCTGTTCGAAATTTTGGGTGGGCAATCCTGGCAAGCTCCATAACCCTTTGGGAAATGCTTTTTCTGCGCATTTCAGCAATACCATATTCAGTTACAATAATATCAATATCACCCCTTGTGGTTGCAACACCAGCGCCTTCACTTAAATGGGGAACAATTCTTGAAACTTCACCGTTTTGAGCAGTGGATGGAATTATAATAATGGAAAATCCCCCCTTGGACATGGCTGAACCCCTTATAAAATCAACCTGATCACCTATGCCGCTAAAAAAAAGATATCCTTTTGAATCAGAGCAGACCTGACCTGTCAGATCCACCTCAAGAGCTGAGCTAAGGGAGATAAAATTATCATTTTTTGCAATTATATTGGGATCATTTACAAAATCCGAGGATTTAAAATAAAAAACAGGATTATTATCAACATAATCATATAATTCCCTGGAGCCCATGCACAGCGAGGCAATAACCTTGTTTTTAAGATATGATTTTTTCTTATTGGTTATGACTTTATTTTTAAAAAGAGGTAAAAGTCCGTCTGTTATGACCTGGGTATGGACACCAAGATTTTTTTTATTACTAAGATAAGGCATAACAGCGTCGGGCAGATGCCCAAAACCTATTTGCAGTGTTGCGCCGTCATCCACAAGCATATTGACATAATGGCCTATTCTTTCAACAATTTTCTGGTTTTTAATTTGGGGGATTGCTTCAACTAAGGGTTCTTCATATTCCACAAGATAATCAATTTCATCAATATGGATTATACCGTCACCCCAAATTCTCGGCATTTGAGGATTAACCTGGGCAATCACGATATCGGCATTTTTCATACCGGAAAGAGTAATATCAACAGAGATCCCAAGACTGCAATATCCATGGGCATCAGGCGGACTGATCTGTATGAGGGCAACATCAAGACCGATTTCATTTGTTTCAAAAATTTCAGGGATCTGGGATAGATAGACAGGAATATAATCAATTTTACCTTCAAAGGCGAACTGCCGCATTGAGACAGAGATAAAAAACAGTTTTATTGAGACTCTTGAAAGAAAATCTTCATCATTTACATATTTAGACAGTGTTGAAGAAAGCATCTGATAAATAATAATATCCTGGATGGACAAATCTTCCACCATGGCTTTTATTAATTCTTGAGGCTCTCCACACCCTGTACCGATAAAAACCCTTGAGCCATTTTTAATTTTTTTAACACTCTCTTTTGCTGTCAACAATTTGTCAGGGTATTGATCCTTAAGATCCATATGGTGCATCCTCTTAATGGTTGCAGGTAAAACAACTATATATCTAAAAGCTCTTTTTGAATTTGGGCCGGAGTCATTGTCCAGAATGGAGTACCATCAGATGAAAGGCGAACTTTAAGAGTTTTGCCTTTCTTTTTTATCTTTGCTGCCATAAAGACCTCTTCATCATTAATTTCAGCAAAACAACCCCTTAACTTGATTTTATCTCCTTTTTTGATACCTATCCTGGCTGAGCTTTTATACCAGACCGGACAAAGGTGAACCAGAAAGCTGTCTTCTCCATCTTCCTGTACAATTAGAGCCACTCCAGGAGACATGCCCGCAAGGGGCACAACTTCTTTAATATCAATGACAACAACCTTTAGTTTTTCAACCTCACCTGCATTATAAAATTGATTATAGGGGTCATCAATGCCCCACCCTTTCATATCTTTTTTATCTCCCGCCAACAGGTTTCCGGGAGTGCACATTACCAATGTACACACTATCAGACAAAAAAAGCTGTATATATTTTGTTTTTTCACAGGTTTTCCTCTTTTCAACTTAAGTCACTTAAATAATTTAATTTGCCGCCTTAGATCTTTTTTTAAATGAAAGATTAAATTTATACAAGATAAAATCTTGCTCCATTTAAAATAATTGCAAATTTTTTGCAAGATTAAATCCATAGTTTATCAAAGCGCATTAACCCTTGACATACAATTTAAGGGGGTTTATATCCATCTTGCAGGCGGGCCTTAAAAGTAAATGATTTTTATAATAAAGATTAAATTATGCATTTAAAACAGGAATTAGAAAAAAATAAAAAACTATTTATCAATAAATGGTTTCAGGCAACGATTGATACATATCCAGCACAGACTGCAAAGGTTTTAGGCAAGGACTCAAACCGGTTTGACAACCCTGTGGGATCAGTTACAAGAGAAACCATTGAAAACGTGTTTAATCTTATTATTAACGATTTTAATGAAGAAATACTTGAAAAAGAACTTGATCCTGTAATACGTATAAGAGCAGTACAGTCATTTTCTGCTTCAGAAGCTGTAAGTTTTGTTTTTGCCTTAAAAGATATTGGTGAAAATATCCTTGATGCAGAACTTTGGATTGGTTTTTACAAACTTGTTGATAAAATAGCGCTGGCGGCGTTTAACAAGTTTATGAAATGCAAAGAAGAGATATTCCTTTTAAAAGCCACTGAGAGCAAAAGGCGAGTTCACAGGGCTTTTGAAAGAGCAGGTTTAGTAGTTGAGCTGACAGAGAAAGAGCTTGTCGGTTCAAAGAAATCTTAACTTTCATGATAAAATTTAAAATTTTGTCATGTATAAAACAATGAGGTGGTTTAATATGAATCAAAAGTACTTGATCCCCCTGATAGCTGTTTTTCTGCTATTTTTAATAGCATATACTGGCGTTGAGGGAGCAGGGCTTCAGTGGTTCTTTGGAATTGTTTTTCCATATGCAGCAATTATTATTTTTACTGCAGGCTTTGTTTATAAGGTCATGGGCTGGGCAGCCTCTGCTGTTCCGTTCAGGATCCCAACAACCTGCGGGCAGCAAAAATCTCTGCCATGGATAAAACAAAACTCCATTGACAACCCTGATACTTCAACAGGTGTGTTCATTCGCATGGTACTTGAAATTTTTCTTTTCAGGTCTTTGTTTAGAAACACAAAAGCAGCATTTAATAAAAATGCTTCAAACAACTTGTCCTATTCCTGGGAAATCTTCCTGTGGATAGGCGCTCTTGCCTTTCATTACTCCTTTCTGGTTGTAATATTAAGGCATTTTAGATTTTTTACTTCCCCTGTACCATCCTGCCTAAAAATACTTGAATTTTTTGACGGAATTGTACAGCTTGGTCTTCCGGGATTATTTTTATCCGGAGTTGTATTGCTTGCGGCAACCTTGTTCCTGCTTGCAAGAAGAATATTTGATGCAAAAGTCACTTATATCTCCCAGGCAGCTGATTATTTCCCTCTGTTTCTCATCATAGGGATTGCGATAACTGGTATATCCATGAGGTATTTTACAAAAGTTGACATTGTAGACATTAAAACACTTACCATGGGACTTGCAACATTTTCCCCCACAATTCCTGAAGAAGTTGGCGGTCTTTTTTACAGCCATATTTTTC
>CAZYDL010000324.1:0-4045 GCA_964646305.1 uncultured Desulfobacula sp.
TTTTAACTCTAAAGTCTTAGATGAACTGGTTTTACCCTTTGAAAAAGACGAAAAAATTAGAATGACCACCCTTGCCTGTAAAATTCAAGATAAAAAACAGATTATTGATCCAAAACATGTAAAAGTAATATTTGATAAAAATAATTTTGCCATATATTTTTCAAGGGCTCAAATTCCATTTTCAAGGGATAAAGATACCCTGGTGGATTATTATAAGCATCTCGGGTTTTATGCCTATAAAAAAAGTTTTTTAAATAAGATTGCAAACTTAAAATCAGGTGAGTATGAAAATATTGAAAAGCTTGAGCAATTGAGAGTTCTGGAGGCAGGTTACAGGATCAAAGTATCCATAACACAAGATGATGCTCCAGGAGTGGATATCCCCCGGGATATAAAAATAATAGAAGATTATTTAAAAAAAACCGGTAAAAGTATTTAAATGTTTCATAAAAAATACAGATCATATGAATTTGTTTCCCTGTCTGAATTAAATGTGACTTGTCTTGATGACCTTATTCTGCTTTTTAATTCAAAGGAAAATAAAAAACCAGGAATGATACTCGGGGGCAGGAACGCAGTCCGCCAGACAACTATTGAGGATGTCGGTCCTGTGATGGTTAAACATTATACCAGGGGCGGTTTTATTTCCCATTTTAACAGGCAGAGATATCTTTTTTCAAAAAAGAAAAGAGGTAATATTGAGTTCGAATTTCTAGCCCATGCCAAAAAGGCCGGTGTCAGTGTTCCAAAACCTTTTGCCCATGCAAGTTATGGCTCGCTGTTTTACAAAGCATGGCTTATAACCAAAAAAATTGAAAAGGCTCAAAATTTTGCTGAGATCTGTTTAAATGATTTAAACAAAGCAATAATTTTTTTGCCTGAAATCAGTGACAATATCAATAAATTGATTGCAGCATCAATACACCATATAGATCTTCATCCCGGTAATATCATCATTGACGGTTCCAGTAAGGTGTTTATTGTTGATTTTGATAAAGCATGCCATGTTTCAGGAAGCAGAGAGAAACTTAAAAAAAAATATAGACAAAGATGGCAAAGGGCACTTAAAAAATATAAGCTTTCTGATAAATTATCAAATTTGCTGCTGGAATAAAACAGATGAAAGTATTGATTATAAAACTTGGGGCACTTGGAGATGTGATTAATACCTTTCCTTTGGCCATAAATATCAAGCAGGAATTATATGCTCAGATACACTGGCTTGTAGCTCCTTTAAGCTTTCCCATTGTTAAAGAGCATGGCTCTGTTGACAGGGCAATTGTCTTTGACAGACAAACCCTTGGCAGATCTTTGAAAAATGTAATAAAACAGATCAGGCAGACAGAATATGATATTGTGCTTGATCTGCAAAGACTGTTTAAGTCAGGTCTTTTTGCCATGGCTGCCAGGGGCAAGAGGAGAATAGGATTTGACAAGAAAAGATGTAAGGAGATGTCATGGCTGTTTCCCTTTGAAAGAATTGATCCATGTGATCCTGATGCCCATATGCTGACCCAGTATTTGGAATTTGCAAAATATCTTGATATTGGGCATGAGCAGATTGTTTGGAATATCCCCTGGCAGGGACAGAGTTTTCCTGGTCTTGGAAAGGATAATTATATTGTTCTTAATATCGGAGCTACCAAACCTGCAAACAGGTGGGACAGCCATAGTTTTGCCAGGCTTGCCGATATGATAGACAGCAAAACAGATTGTAAAATTGTAATGACAGGAGGCCCTGAAGACCAAGAACCTGCTCAATTGATTAAAACCAGGGTGTGTTGTAAAATAATTGATCTGTGCGGCAGAACATCATTAAAGGAACTTGTGCAGGTTGTTGATCAGGCCCAATGTGTTATAAGCTGTGATACAGGCCCGATGCACCTTGCAATTGCATTGCAGACAGAGGTTATTGCTCTTTTCGGGCCGTCAGACCCGGGGAGAACAGGCCCTTTTAGGGGAGTTGTTATTCAAAACAAGGCTTTGTGTTCACCATGTAATCAAAAAAAGTGCAAGGAACCTGTATGCATGGACAATATCAAACCCGAACATGTAATGGAGAAACTATTACAGGTATTATAAAAATATGAAAAGAAAAATGCTGGACAATCTTATATACCATGCAATTTCAATTTCCATGTCCCTTCTTGGAAAGATCCCTGTATCCGTAGGAAATAAGGCAGGCGATATTCTGGGTGCTCTATGGTTTGCCTTTGATAAAAAACATGGCAAATTAACATGCAGCAATATTAAACATGCCTATGGAAGTGAAAAAAATGATATACAGGTAAAAGTATTTGCACGCAGGGTATTTCAGAACATAGCCAGAATGCTGTTTGAACATACAAGATTCCATGGAATGAATCCTGAAAATTTTTCTCGACTTTTTTCAGTCAAAGGACTTGAAAACCTGTATTCCGCCCATGCACAGGGAAAAGGAATATTGTGCTATTCATGTCATCTTGGTAACTGGGAACTCTTATCTGTGATTCCTTATATAACCGGATTAAAATTTTCCGTGGTCTATCAAACTGTGGAATTTGCTCCAATGAACAGGTATATCAATGAGAAAAGAGAATTTACAGGAGCCAGCATGATCCCTTTACATAATGCTCTTGATAAAGTAAAGGCATGCCTTGAACAAGGGGACATTGCAGGACTCATTGTTGATCAGAATGTCAGAAAAAGGCACCGTGGTGTTTTTGTGGATTTTTTCAATCGCAAATCATGTGTACACAAAGGGCTTGCAGGGCTTGCTATGTCAACAAAAGCTCCTGTGCTGCCGGTTTTTACCTATCGCAGCCAGGGAAAGATTTATATTGAAATTCTTCCCCAGGTTCCTTTAATTCAAACCAAAGATGAGCAAAAAGATATTTTTGATAATACTCAAGTTTACCACTCCATCATAGAAAAATATATCAGAAAATACCCTGACCAGTGGTTCTGGGTTCATAATAAATGGAAAACCAGACCTTTGGAAGAGTTAGAGTAAAGCTTTATGAAGATACTTTTGGTCCAATTGAGTTTTCTTGGTGATACAATATTATCAACCCCTGTTATTTTAGGCTTGAAAAAGATCTATCCCAATGCGGAAATATCTGTTTTAACAACTAAGATTTCTGCAGGGCTTTTGATAAATGATCCTCTATTGGATGAAGTTATTATTTATGATAAGAAAAATTTGGAGAGAGGGATTATAGGGCTGATTAAAAAAGCCTGGCAGGTAAGGCATAGAAAGTTTGATAAAGTCTATTCTCTTCATAGATCCCATAGAACTTCTGTATTGCTTTTTCTTTCAGGAATTGGAGAAAGGATAGGTTTTAAGGATGCAAACTTAAGTTTTTTATATACAGATATCAGGCAGAAAAAACAGGATGACCATGCTGCCATGAGAAATCTCTCCCTTCTTTTTGATGATTTTAAAGAATATAATATTTTAAAAACTGAGTTCAGGGCTGATCTCAGACTTTTTGAGCCTTCTAATGAAAGTATTTCCCAAAAAGTTAAAAATATTCCCAAAGAGTTTATTGTCATGGCACCGGGTAGTGCCTGGAAAACAAAGCAGTGGCATTGGCAGGGCTATTTAAAGGTTGCCAACTATTATATGGAACAAGATATGAAAGTTATTCTCATTGGGGGCAGTGATGATGCAGCAGCATGCAGACAAATTTATTGCAAGGCGGTAAATGATGCCAATATTATTGATTTTGCAGGGCAGATCTCTATTTTAGAAACAATGTATATCATGAAAAAAGCAAAACTGTTGATTTGTAATGACAGCATGGCCCTGCACATGGCATCAGCCTTTAAAACCCGCACAGTGGCAGTGTTCTGTGCAACTTCTCCTGAATTCGGGTTTGGACCATGGCTAAATCCCGACTCAAGGGTTGTGGAGGATCAAACCCTTGATTGTAAGCCCTGCAGGCGGCATGGCAGTAATAATTGCCCCAATAATACCAAAATATGCATGAACTTTTCTGCGAAAAAAGTTATAAAAGCTTGTGAAGAGATATTGTAATATGAAAAGAAAATTAAAATTGGCATT
>CAZYDL010000325.1:0-4028 GCA_964646305.1 uncultured Desulfobacula sp.
TATGGAATATGCATCTTTGCTATTTAAATTGTGTTGAATTGAACAGAGTATGACTTTAAAAAAGGATTTTAAAAAAATGAAAATTTGGCAATGCAGTGTTTGTAAATATATCCATAAAGGAAACTTTCCTCCTGACAAATGTCCCATTTGCAATGTAGGGGCAAAAAAATTCAAAGAGATTGATGACATTCCCATGGTAGGGGAAAAATCAGACAACAAACAAAAGGGTAAGAAATCTCAACCCATAAAAATCAATAATTTTGAAAAAATAAAATCCCTGCTGATTAAACACCACGCACACCCTGTTGCTGTGCATACCCCCAATGGATTACTGCCCGTTGCAGTGATTCTCTGGCTGCTTGCATGGTTTTTTGATTCACCACTGCTGGCAAAAGTAGCTTTTATTAATCAGGTTTTTGTTCTTATTTCTCTTCCCTTTGTAATTTTAACAGGAGTTTTTGAATGGCAAAAAAAATATAATAAAGCCATGACAATGATGTTTAAAATCAAAATTATAACAGCTGCATTGACATCTGTGGCATGCTTAATCAGCACTGTATGGTTTCTTATTGACCCTGAAATCCTGTTGTCATCCGGGGCATGGGGTTTTATGTTGATCAATATTATTATGCTGGCAGGTGCAGGCATAACAGGGCATATTGGTGGCAAATTAGTTTTTAAAGACTAACAAAGAATTGAACATTATTTAAAGTGCTCAAGATAGCATGTTTTTTGAGATAAAATTTATAAATCCATTGAAATATGGGTATTATTGAGACACTTTTGTATTAACAATGTTTCATGAACAATGTATAAAAAATATAAATTAAAAAGGGAGTTTAAAATGGCTGAACCAAAAGAGATGTATCAGTGTCAGACAGTTAATTGCGGTTATATTTACAATCCTGATAAGGGAGACAGAAAGGGTAAGATTGCCAAGGGAACACAATTTGAAGATTTACCAGAGGGTTGGAAATGCCCAATCTGCGGAGCCAGCGTTAAAGCATTTAAATCACTTGGTTAAGTTTTAAGACCCAGAAATTAAATTAAGGCCCTGGAAAAGGAGAATATGGTATGAAGTGGATGCAGTTTTTAACCCCGGTCAAATCTTTGGATTTTAAAGAGACAAAAAATTATATTGCCCAACACTCTGGCGATGAAATAACAATTCTGGATGTAAGGCAGCCCTCGGAATATAAAGAAAGCCATATTCCCGGGGCCAACTTGATTCCGCTGCCCCAGCTTTCTGACAGGTTTGAAGAACTTGATCCGAAAAAACCTGTTCTGGTCTATTGAGCTGTAGGAGGGCGCAGCCGTGTTGCTGCCCAAATGCTTTCAGGAAAAGGGTTTCAAAAGGTTTTTAATGTCTCGGGCGGGATTAAAGCCTGGCAGGCTGAAATTGCCATAGGCCCCCAGGACCTTGGCCTGGATCTTTTCACAGGAAAAGAAGATCCCCTTGAGGTGTTAAAAATTGCATATTCACTAGAACAAGGTTTGCGTGATTTCTATATTGATATGGAAAAGCAGGCAAAAAAACCAAAGGTAAAAGAACTTTTTGCCAGGTTATCTGAGATTGAAGTAAAGCATCAGATGTCTATTTATATTGCCTATAACGATGCCGGCACAGATGATATCAGCAAAGATGAGTTTGAAAAAATGGTTGAGATAAAGGCATTGGAGGGTGGACTTAGCACAAAGGAATACATTGAACTTTTCGGGTCTGACCTGGATTCAGAAATGGAGGTTATTTCACTTGCAATGTCAATAGAAGCACAGGCCCTTGACCTTTATGAAAGGCTGTCTTTAACCATAACAAATCAACAATCAAAGGATATAGTCATGAGAATTGCCAGTGAAGAGAAAGCGCATCTTGCAAGTCTTGGCAAACTCATGGACACCCTTTAACCCACAGGTCTAAGCTAAGCTAAAGGTTAAACATAAAAAAAGAGGATACAATGGAAAAACATCTTATGCTTGTGGGTGGCGGTCATGCCCATATGATGACCATGGAAAATATAGACAGGTTTGTTAAAAAGGGATTTAAGGTAACAGTAATAGGCCCCTCTTTTTTTCATTACTATTCAGGCATGGGCCCGGGAATGCTGGGAGGGACATACACTCCCGATGATATCCGTTTTGCCACAAAAGATGTGGTGGAAAAACAGGGTGGTATCTTTGTAAAGGATAAAGTTGTCAAGATTGATCCTGAAAAAAACAGGGTTTACACACAGGGCGGGCAGACATTTTCCTATGATGTGCTCTCCTTTAATGCAGGTTCTTATGTTCCCATGCATGCGGCACCAGAAGGCTGTGACAATATCTATCCGGTAAAACCCATTGAAAAACTAATGGAAGCTGCAGATAAGTTAAAGGTTTTATTTGCCAAAAAAAAAATAGTTGTCACTATTGTGGGAGGAGGGCCTTCATCTGCAGAAGTGGCTGGTAATGTGTGGCAGCTTGCAAAAAAAATCAATGCATTTATGCCTGATATTTACATCTTTGCCGGCAAAAAAATGATGGCCAGGTTTCCTGAAAATGTCAGGTCAAAAGTTATTTCCTCCCTTAAAAAACGTGGAATTAAAATTCTTGAAACAGGTTATGTAGAACAGATTAAAACAGATAAGATTCTCCTTGAATCAGGAGAATCCTTTCCCACGGATTTTATCTTCATAGCTATGGGCGTAAAGCCTTCCACCATTTTTGAAAAATCAGGCCTGCCCGTGGGGCCGGACAAGGGACTGCTGGTAAATAAGTATCTACAGTCTGTAAAATATCAAAATATATTCGGCGGTGGGGATTGTATCTATTTTAAGGATCAACCCCTTGATAAAGTGGGGGTGTATGCAGTCCGGGAAAATCCTGTTCTATTGCATAATTTAATGGCAAGTCTTAAAGGCCGGGAACTTGAAATCTTTGACCCCGGACCTGAATATCTTTTGATTTTTAATGTGGGCAATGGTCTTGGAGTATTCAAGAAAAAACAATTAGTATTTGGCGGGAAAATTGCTTTTATGATTAAAGATTACATTGATCGTAAATTCATGAAAAAGTTCCAGGCCATTGAGAAGACATTATAACCCCATCTATTATGGAATCACCTCGAGACCTTTGACTAATGTCCCCTTTTGCCCAATTGCCACGGAATATGAAAATGATAATCCTCACAATACTTTATGTATTCCTCCGGTTATAATTTCCATCTTCCTTGCAATACGAACAAAACTGAACATTATTCAAAGGCCTCGCCCTGATGGAGCCGGGGTGAGGCCACATGGTCAAATAATTTTATGACTTCCAAAGGCCATGGAGATTGCAATAAGCCCTTGCAACCACCTTGTCAGCATCTGTTTTAAATTCAAATTCAGATTTATCGTTGGGTGTAAGCAGCTTTCTTTGTACAAGAGTATCATCGTTTGAAGCAAGCTCGATCCACTCAATCCAGTGATCATTACCCATGGGGTGGGCAACACTGCCAACTTTTACAAGGTATCCACCTTCTGTTTTTTCAATAACAGGTATATGTTTTTCCACTGCTGCATCCACTGTGTTCTCAACAAGACGATCCATTGGTTTTCCACAGCACATTACAGGTGGTTGTTCGTTGTGAAGCACCTGGGCAATATTTCCGCATTGACCACATTTATAAATTCCTAATAATTCAGCCATTTTAATTCTCCTTTTTTATAATTTCCATCCCTGCCTGATAATTTCCATATTATCAACAAGGATTGTCATATATGCCTGTTCCATTTCAAGCATATTTTTATCTTTTCTCCTTAGCCATTCAGACAGCCAGGCAAATCTTAAGGCAAGCACATATTCAGGGAAAAACTGCCACCCTTTCTTGCTAATTTTTTTATCTATCCTGATCTTATTTAAAAAAGCCATAACAAAAGGCATTCCAAGACCTTTTGGATTTTCAATCCCTGCACATCCAACAAGATTTGCAGCATCATAGATATCAGGTTTAAATCCTGTAAATTCCCAGTCAATCACAGCTTTTATTTCATCATTATCCCAAATTACAT
>CAZYDL010000326.1:0-4002 GCA_964646305.1 uncultured Desulfobacula sp.
TCAATTTACAAATCAAACAGATCTCCTGGTAGTAAAAA
Source organism: uncultured Desulfobacula sp. (assembly GCA_964646305.1). Classification (GTDB taxonomy): domain Bacteria; phylum Desulfobacterota; class Desulfobacteria; order Desulfobacterales; family Desulfobacteraceae; genus Desulfobacula. The sequence goes on from CAZYDL010000326.1 coordinate 39, forward strand.
TTGCAGTGACTGATATTTTCAATACATAAAATGAAAATAAAAAACTCAAATTCTTCTCTGGAGATTTCAATTTAAATTGTATAGTTTTTTTGTGATTTTTCCCAAAGTATCAACTTGAATCAATATCAAAACGAAACTTTCATCTCTTACTACCAGAGGTATAACATCCTTTAATGTCTGGACAGTAAAGTTAGGTTTGACAAGCGATTTCACTTCTCTGCAATTTCTGTCTCTGTCTCACACAATCTGCTAATGTGCTAAAGTTGCTAATTTTTCTTGTCAAATAGAAGTGGGAGATTGTCGTATCCTACTTTTGCAAGTTCAGCACTTCAGCAACAGGCACAAAAATTCTAAAGTTTCTTTTGATCTGTTCTACAATCATTTCTTCCACGCTGGATGATCAGTGTTCTGTATTTTCTCAACTCTATCAGTTCAGCATGCAATGTATAATTTGAGTCGCTAAAATGATATTGTTTTTTTCTGGTGCTGCACCGTTTGTGTTTAAACTTCGGAAAACAATTTTTTTAAAATACACTAATTATATTATAAAAATTATAGTGGGATAATGGCTTACGACAAAGCTTTTGGTCTATATAATTGAATGCTAAGTGTAATGAAAATATTCTCCTCAACCACAAGATATTGAGCATATTACAATTTATAATCCATGTACTATCTGTCTAAAGCTTCTCGTATTGCTTTTGCAATTTTGCTCATTGATACTGGTTTCATTACATAACCGGCAATCCCGGATTGATTAGCTTTATCTTCATCAATTAAGGAACTGTGGCCTGTACAAAGTATAATGGGAATATCAGACCGTATTTCTTTTAATTTCTCAGCAAATTTTGCACCAGTCATCTGTGGCATTGTCATGTCAGTAATGACCAGGTCGAATGAATCAGGTTTTGACTGAAACAAATCAAGTGCTTCTATAGGGTTTAAATTTGTTTCAACATGATAACCAAGTTTTGCAAGTATTTGCTGCATCATATTTGTAATGGCTTTTTCATCATCTACAAAAAGGATGGTTTCTGTACCATGCGGAATTGCAATCGTTTTCTTAGTTATGATTTCAGATGTTTCTTCAATAACTGGAAAAAGAATTGTGAAAGCAGTGCCTTTCCCAACCTGACTGTCAACTGTAATAGCACCATTGTGGTTTTTAACAATACCATGGACAATAGTTAATCCCATGCCCGAACCTTTACCAAATTCTTTAGTTGTAAAATAGGGGTCAAAGATTCGGTTGATGATTTCAGAAGGAATACCGGGCCCTGTATCACTTAGTGTGACTTTAAGGTAATTGTCTGCAATAGCCAGGTCTGGATAATTATTGACTGATTCTTTGTTTAAACTTGCAGTTTCTATGTTTATTTCCATGGTGCCACCAGTTTTTTCCATGGCATGGGAAGCATTGATGCAAAGATTCATCATGATTTGATTAATCTGTATTGGATCTGCAAGTATTGGTATTTCAGTATCAGGCAATTGTGTTTTAATTTCTATGGTACTTGGAATAGTGGATCTTAAAAATTTAAGGCTATCTTTAATAACTGTAACTGCACCGATGGGTTTGAACTTCTGGTCAGTTTTGCGACTGAAGTGAAGTAACTGTTTTACTATGCCTGCAGCCTTGAGACTGGCAGTTTTGATCTCCTGAAGATTTTGATGGACAGGGTTCCAGTCCGGAGTATCTTCGAGTGCAAGTTCAGTATTTCCAGAAATCATGTACAGCAGGTTATTAAAATCATGGGCTATACCACCTGTAAGAGTGCCAATTGATTCCATTTTTCGTGACTGCCGAAGCTGAGCCTCAATATCTTTTATTTTGCTAATATCATGAAAAATTGTTAATTTTGAAGAAGCACCATAGGCATGAAATATGGGTGAATTGGATACTGAATAATAACGGTTGTCCTTTGGGTCAGCCACTTCATAATCGAGACTTTCTCCTTTTTGAATTTGATCCAATACACACCATGAGCACTTTTCATCCCTATCATATATAGCTTTATAGCAAAGTTCACCTGTAGCATCTGTACCAACCCTGTCAATCATAGCTGGATTCATATATTCAATGTACAGTTCAGGGGAGCAGATATAAGAGGCATCTTTCATGGATTCCATCATAGAGCGATATTTTTCTTCGCTCTCCCGAAGTGCATCCTCAGCATGTTTACGTTTGCTCACATCTTCTCTGATCAGAATACCACCTACAACCTCTCCCTTTTTGTAGATTGGAACTGCTTTTATGCTTTGGTACCCAGAATGACCGCCAGTGAACTCAGGGAAATGAACATCTTCTAAAGCCACAGACTTTCCTTGCAATACTTTTTCAAGATCGGGAATTACTTTAGCTGAAACAAGACCTGGCAACTCGGTTATTTTTTTTCCTATAAAAAACTCAGGTCCATATTTTAATTTTGTAAAAGTTTTCAAGTGCCATTTGTTAACAAAGGTCACCATTCCTTTGTGGTTAAACGTCATAATGGAAATCGGGCATTCTTCAGCAAGGACTCGATATTTTTCTTCACTCGCCTGAAATTCTTTCTCAATATTTTTACGTTCGGTGATGTCCACCACACTGCCTAAAAAATATAACGGTTTGCCTTCGCTATTTCGAACGAGACTGGCGTTGAGAATGCCATGGATAACATCACCTTTCTTATGGATGAAACGCTTCTCTAATTGGTAGTGATCTATTTTTCCACGGACCAGTTGCGATTGTTTCCGCAGGTTCTCCTCTAATATTTCCGGATGTGTGATATCACTGAGATGTTTGTCGATGAGTTCCTCTTCTCGGTATCCTATCATAGTGCAATAAGCGTTGTTTGCATTTATAATTTGAAATTCCAACGAAACCCTCGCCACCCCAACTGTCATATTTTCATAAATCTGCCTAAATCGCTCTTCACTCTCTCGAAGAGTCTCATTTGCATGTTTTAGAGCAGATATATCAATGATGTTGCCAATAACTTTAACAATCGTGCCATCTTTCTTGATTGGCTTAGCTATTGTACGAATCCATATTCTTCGCCCTTTTACGGTATTGAATGGAAATTCTAAGTCGTATGGTTGACCTTTTTCTACGCAGTTCCTAAAAGCCTCCTTAATAACCGGACGGTCTTTTGGGTCATAACATTCAATGCCCTGTTCGATATGTTCCGTTGATCCTGGGGGGAATTCACTCTGCTGAAAATCATGAATTCGATAAACTTCATCTGTCCAAAACATGGTTTTTTTTTCAACATCCCATTCCCAGCCACCTACTTTGGTCAGTTGCTCGGTGGTATTTAAGAGTGTTTCTCTCTGCTGGAAGTTTTTCTCCAGCCGCTTGCGCTCTGTGATGTCAACCCAGTTTGCCAAATAATAATTAATCTTCCCGTTGACTATTGTTGGCATTGAAGTAATTTCAACCCAGAATTGCTCACCATTTTTTTTTATAAAAAGTTCCTCAAGCTTTTTTGCTCCTGTCTGTAAAGCTTTATCGAAATCCTGATGGGTTTTCTTTTGTGTTGATTCAGTCCACCACATATAGGGGGTGGTGGTGCCTAAAATCTCTTTGGAGGAGTATCCGGTTAATTCTTCTAAAGCCGGATTTACATATCTTACTGAAGTATCCGGATTAATAACAATGATTGGATGGGGGGAATTATTCAAAAGGCTATCGTTAAATTCTTCTTTTTCTTTTATTGTCCCTTTGACTCTCTTAAGCTCAACGGTTGTACTATTTAATTCCTGAATTTTTTTTTCTAATTCTTCATAAGTAGGTTTTTCAGCCATGTGAATTCCCTTTTATATAGAAATGAATTTTGGAATCTGAACAGCAAAATACTTGCCATAGTCTGCACGCTCCTCAAATCATAAAATCACCAGAACACATTTGGTATTCTGGTCAATTTAAATAAGAATCACCGTACCGTATATTGTGGTACAAAGTAAATAAATTTTCAAAAATTAA
>CAZYDL010000327.1:0-3970 GCA_964646305.1 uncultured Desulfobacula sp.
CCGGGTTTTTGATCATAATTGGCGGAACGTTCGGAGCAACTTTTTTAAGTTATAATATGAAGCGGATAGAAATCCTTTTCAAGGTGTTAAAAACAGCCTATGGCAAACAGACAAGATCTTCTGGTGAGATTGTTAAAGCTCTAATTGACCTGGCTGTGAAAAGAAGGGTGAAAGGAGTACTGGCACTCCAGGATGATGAGGATGAAACATCGATTATTTTTTTGAAACAAGCCATTGGGCTCCTGGTGGACGGCTGTTCAAGAGAAGAGATCAAGGATTCTTTATCTGCGGAAATGTATTTTTTCAGAATGAGACGGGATGAAACAAGAAGGGTTTTACATACCATGGCTGATGTTGCACCATCCTTTGGCCTTGTTGGAAGTGTTGTGGGCTTAATAGGGATGCTGGCAGGAGAAGGCGATTCAGCTGTTATTATGGCAACAGTTCCCATTGCTTTAACATCTACATTATATGGAATTATTCTTGCAAATTTTATTTTTCTGCCCTTTGCCGCCACAATAAGAGAGAGAACAATAAAAGAGTTATTCCTTCAAAAGATAATTACAGAAGGAGTTCTTGCCATTCATGATGAGCTCCATCCAAGAATGCTGGAGCGTAAATTAAAAGCCTTTTTAACACCTTCTGAAAGATATGATTATTTTACCTCTCTGGACAGTATTCAAGAAAATTTAGAATTAGAAGATCTTAAGGAAACTGCTTAATCTTAAAAAAAGACAAATAGTTGAAAAACTTATTGACAAATCATCTTAAATCATATAAATATTCTGTGTTTTTTTGATTGGGTCCAAATGTATTTGGTTACGGGCCGTTAACTCAGTCGGCAGAGTATCTGCCTTTTAAGCAGAGAGTCGCTGGTTCGAGCCCAGCACGGCCCACCACTCAATCAAAAGACATTGCGTCCCCATCGTCTAGCCTGGTCCAGGACACCGGCCTTTCACGCCGGCGACAGGGGTTCGAATCCCCTTGGGGACGCCACTTTTACCCCAGTAAAAGAAATCGAGATGCCTTCGAGCAGTAAACACCTGCTCCAGGGTGCTTTCGATTTTTTTATTTTAGGGCTTATTTTTATTTCCTGGAACAGATTATTAAAGACCATCCTCAGTATTTCAGGTGAAGCATATTTTATTTCTTCTGACAGATTTTCTATTGTTTTTTTGATGTCTTCACTGGTGATATTAACATCCTGATTTGTTGCTGATGCTTCTTTAATTGTACTTGTAATCTTTGTTTTTTGCTCCTTTAATGCCATTAATTCTGCTTTTAATTCTTCAGGATCTATTAAATCAGCCATATGTAATTTAATTAGTTTTACCCTTTGATTGTTGATTTTCTGTAATTGTTTTTCTAAGTCAGGCATTATGGAATTGTCATCAGGCTTACATCGGGCATTAATTTTGTTAATAATTTTATCTAGATTTTTAAATTTAAGAACAACTTTGGATAGTAGCGAGGATAAAGCCCCTTCAATGAATTGCTGTGATATTCCGTTATTATTACATCTTTTCCCTATTTTGTTTTTTGCATTACACCTGTAATACCCGCTGTCTCCAGTGAAATTGGCATTACAGACACCACATTTTAAAACACCTGTCAAAGGATATGTCTTTTTATTGTACGGGCTGTCCCTTAATCCTTTTTCTTTATTTGATATTATGATCTCAGCATCTTTTTTTTTAATCAGAGGTTCATGGGTGTTTTTAGTTATAACCCATTCTTTACGGGGTCTCCATTTTTTACCACCCTTGTATCCATCAGGCTTACCATTCTTCTTCAACCTTTCATTCTGTTTGTTAAAGACTGTATGCCCAAGGTATGTATCAATATTATCTTCCATGGATTTTGCTGTTGATACAGCCCATTGGGTTGAACTGCTGGGAGTAGGAACACCTTTCCTATGGAAGTCTTCAAGTATGGTTTTTCTGGGTTCATGCCTGGCTCTTCTGGTAAAATATTCTTTAACATAAGGTGATGTCTCTGGGTCTGGCACTAACTGGGTCTTTGTTATGGTTTTACCGTCTCTATGTTTCCCAATTACTACTTCTTTAAGCTTGTAACCATACGGCGCTCTGCCACCAGCCCTATATCCATTTTTGATATTCTGCTTCATACCTGCTACGCCTTTCACTCGACATTGGTGGGAATACATCTGGTCAAAAGATGATATTATTTGCTCCATTACTTCATCCATATAACTTCCGGTATTGGGCAAATCTTTAAAAACAACTTCAATGCCGTGTTTCTTTCTCAGCCTATGTATCAGAATGGTTTTTTCAATATTATCCCGACCCAATCTGCTTGTATCTTTACATATGATTTTTTTGAATGGCGGGTTGGGAGATGTCGCAGCTGAAATCATTTTATCATATCCTGGTCTCGCATCTCTTGTGGATGAAAGTGCCTTGTCTTCAAATGTATAAATATTGGTGTATCCTTGCTTTTCAGCATATTCTGTAAGTTCTGCTTTTTGCGCTTCACAGGAGACATTGTGTAGGTCTTTACTCGACCTGACATAAATTGCTACGCCTGCTGTATCTTCATTTAATTTCATATTACTGACTCCTTTTTGGAGGTGTCCACCCCGTCTTCAAAAAACGGGGTGGTACAATTTAAGATTAATCTTGCTGGCTCTTTTGTTTCTTATTTTTAATAATGGATACAACCAGTTCAATTATCATCTCCTCAATTAATTGTTTAACATCTTCATCTGATTTAATTTCCATCAGTGCCTCCAATCATCAAACTATTACCCAGCACTTTTGGCTGGCCTTTGGAGACGTATCCCCGATGGAAACCCCTTGTTTAACGGGCAGGGAGCCCATGTTGATGATTTGGCATTGTTCTGGGATATCTGGCAGATATTTGTGAAGATTTAAAACTTCTGCCTATCCCTCTGTCAGGTCATAATCATAATTGTTTTACCTTTGTCATTATTTTATTTAATATCTACAACAGGCTTAAAGCCCATCTGTTTTTCATACTCTTCAATCATTATGCCCTCTAAAATATCCTTGTACTGCGCCTGAATAATCACACTGTCATAAACTGAAAGTCCTACAATATCCATTTCCATTAACCTGATTAAAATGGCATTCATTATGTCGCTGTCCTTGTTTTGTAGCCGTGTCCCAATATCTGAAGACAGATACTTTTTAATTGGTTCGTGAGCTTTTTTGAACGTTTTAACAAGACTGACAAGGGGTTTTGGTCTGTTTGGTAAAGACAGCCCTTTTTTCTCTAATTTTTTACGGATTGCGCCAAAGGCAGATTTGTCATTTTTTGCATTTATAGAAATCAGCCCAACAACTTTATATATTGCTCTCATTTTTAGACCTTCGCATACAGTATAAGGGTCTTCCCGATAATCTATGCCCTCCATATGGTAAAGCATCAAAATGTGGAAGGCAGAGAAATCCAATTCAACGGTTTCCTGACCGCCAATATGGATAAATGGTCTCATATAGCTGGGAATGTTTATATGTAAAGCGCCAGTAGCTCTGCCTCCGCAGTTAAAAGATTTTCTATTATAGACACGGTGCAAAAATTCATAAACCAGTTGAAATTCTAATTTTTCAACTCCAATATCCTTTAACAGGGATTGTTGGTTCAGGAGCCAATCAGCATCTTTTGAATTGTCAAAACCTCTGACAATAGCATTCAAATCTGTCATATAATTATACAGCATATCTACTCCTGAATAATCATCAATAGCCTTGGCTAGTAAATGTTTTCGCTGTTTCTCCTGAGTCATGGATAGTAGGTAATAGTGATAGTAGATAAAGTTATTGTTGAATTGATACTGTTTATAGTTCTGGTTAAGTTGGTCTAATTTGATTAGATTTACTGAATTGATTTTGACAGTATTTTTGATAATATACTGATACAAAAACAAGACTAAAAACCTTATGGATATTGTTACTTCACTGTTTAATACTACTGTTATATTACTACT
>CAZYDL010000328.1:0-3968 GCA_964646305.1 uncultured Desulfobacula sp.
ATTTAAGCTAAAAACAAAAATATTTATCCTTAAAAGGGTGAAGCGCCCCATAAACTGTCAAACAGCATCCAAAAATGACCCCTTGTCAGCGTCCAATTTTGACCCCCCTGAAGTTAAAAAAAATATCATTTTCTGTGCTTTAATCTCCAGCTTTCATTGCCAGTTTCTATTATGTCACAATGGTGTGTAAGACGATCCAATAGAGCTGTTGTCATTTTCTTATCACCAAACACTTTTGACCACTCTCCAAAGTTCAGGTTAGTGGTAACAAGGATAGATGTTCTTTCATAAAGTTTACTGATTAAATGGAACAGGAGAGCCCCGCCTGATTGAGAAAAAGGCAAATACCCCAATTCATCGAGAACAATAAAATCTACATTTGCCAAGCGGGTGGCAAGAGAGCCTGCCTTGCCCAGGTGTTTTTCTTGTTCAAGTTTGTTGACAAGGTCAATGACACTGAAGAACCGGCCTCTTTTTCCTGATCTGATACTGTGTGCTGCTATTGCTGTTGCAAGATGAGTCTTGCCTGTACCTGTCCCACCAACAAAAATAATATTGCTGTTCTCAGATAAAAAAGACCCTTGATATAATTGCCTTATTAGCATTTCTTTTACTGGTATATTGTCAAAAGAAAAAGTATCCAGATCTTTTAATACCGGGAACTTGGCAATACGCATCTGGTAACTTATAGATCGTACTTTCCGGTCAGAGGCTTCTGCTATACATAATCCTTGGAGTATTTTTTGTATGGTGTGGTTTCTTTTTATTCCATGGGAGACAATTTCGTCAAATGCACCGACCATTCCAAAAAGTTTTAGCTGGCGCATATTTTCAATTAATTCATGCTGCATCCTGCACCCCCATGCCTTAAATTATCATACCTGGAACAATCTGATATAGGTTCATGTTTTAATTGTAAATGCGATGGTGGAGTAATTGGTTCAATCTCAGGACCATCAAGTTCTCTGGCAAGAAAATTTAAGATAACTTCACTTTGAATAATGCCTTGTGATAAGGCTTGCAAACATACTTTATTTGTTAATTCAACACCATGCAATCTGGCAGCAAACAAGATATCAACAAATTGCCTGTCTCCTCCTGGTAGATGGGTAAGACGTGATTGTATCCTTTTTATTCCAGATGGCAGCTGCCAGTCTTGGAAAGGGGCTCCATTTCTCAAAGCTCCGGGTTTGCGACTAAGGATATCAAGATAATGCCATGGATTGTAAATGGTTTGGCCTCTTTCAAAATTTCTTTTATGACTGGCTATCTGTTTCCCGTTATTGGTAATAATAACCTGGTCAGCCTTTGCTCTGACAGTTGCAATTTTTCCTGCGATGTTACAAGGTACACTGTAATGGTTCCTGTCATATCTTATCAGACTTGTACTGGAGACACGGCATTCTTGTTCAACATATCCTTCAAATTGTCCTTTAACAGGTATTAAATATTTTTGTTCTTCTTCATAAACTTCCTGGATTGTTTTGGTTTTATCTATTGGGTGTTTTCTTGCCTGGCATATTTCAAGGCATCTATTGTTAAGCCACTGGTTGAGCTCTTCAAGGCTTTTAAATTTTAGTCTTGGAATGAATATCCAGTTTCTTACATCCTGAACTTGTTTTTCTATTTGACCTTTCTCCCAGCCAGCTCCGGGTGTGCAGGCAACAGGCTTTACCAGATAATGACTGCACATCTGAAGAAACCTTTTGTTGTATTCTCTGGCTTTGCCTTTTAAAATGCTTGTGACAGCTGTTGACATATTGTCATAAATACCTCTTTTACAAGTGCCTTCAAAACATTGGAAAGCTTTATTATGAGAATCCAAAACCATCTCTTGACTCTCCCTGTAATATGCCACTACAAAAAATCTACGGCTATGACATAATCTAAAATGAGCAGCTTTAATCTTTTTGAGTTCCCCATTTATAATAGCTGTCTCATGACTCCAATCAAACTGATAGGCATCTCCTGGAGGAAAATGTAATGGGACAAAAATACCTGGCTTTACCTTACCCTTGTCCTGTCGCCATCTGCGTACATATCTTTGAACACTGTCATAAGCACCTTCATACCCTTGTTCACTCAAAAGTTCATGCAAACGCATTGCTGTCATTCTTCTCTTTTTTGGCTGTTTCCAATCTTCAGTTAAATATTGTTTAAGAATATCAAAGTATGGACCAAGGCGGGGTTGTGGCTGAGTATCCCTTGAATACACATGCCTGGTTTTACCACTGCGTATGACCTTGCGGACTGTATTGCGTGATAAATTTAAATCTCTTGTTATTTTTTTTATGCTTTTGCCCTCTACAAAATAATACCGTCGAATCTTTGCTATTGTTTCCACTATCAACATCCTCCTGACCTCCATGTTTTAATTCATGAAGATTCTTATATCAGGGGGGTCAATTTTCGACGCTGTTTTTCTTATAAAGGGGTCATTATTGCACGCTGAACAACAATATATTGATCTTTCCAGCTTATAATAGACACAAAAACGTGCCTTTATCTCGTTGAATTATGCTTTTTTTTAATTCCATAGTTTTTTTGGAGAACACTAAAATCTACGGCTCGACCGTAGCATTTTTTTGTTTGAATATAGTGGTTAGAGATGATGACCTTCAAACTGACTTTTGATTTATATTTTAGAGACCGGAAAAATGAATTTGTGTTTTTATGAAGCCTTTTCTTGGAAAGATTCAGGCGTCCACAAGCCTTTTTCAACTCTTTTTTGATAGTATTTTTTGGGAATCAGGGCATTAATATCATTTCTGATTGTTTTAAGATTGGCTCTGTCTTCATGTATGCTATCGAATCTATCGACAATTCCATTTATTGGACCGATTTCAACTCCAATCCATTTTCTACCTTTCAATTCCGAAACCACATATGTGGTTCCTGATCCACCAAAGGGATCAAAAACCACATCCCCTTTATTTGAAGACATTTCGATTATCCTATCCAACAGTCTTACAGACAACTCGTTTGATCCATTTCTTTTTTTATATTTTGCATGTCTTACTGGTGGTATATCCAGCCAAACATCACTAATGTTAATTCCATCAGGATTCATTTTATTTTTATAACCACCGTAATCTTTTAAATCGCCATAACAATGAGGGCATATACCCATAGGAAGTCGGTCTGGATGAAAGGTGTTTGGTTTTTCGCCCTTGCAATAATATAGCAGCGAATAGTGTGAAGGATATAATCTTCCCCTAACAGGCAGAGAATATTTAATATCGACAGAAATCCAGTGCCTGAATGTCAATATTGTATTCAAGAATTTTGACAAATAGGTATTCCATTTTGGAAGATTCCAAGTAAGAAAACTCCCTCCAGGCTTCAACACTCGGGCACATTCATAGGCCCAATTTTCACACCATGACAAATATTGTTCTGTTTTAAGATCATCATCTATTTTGGATGGATATAATTTATTTAAATTGAATGGTGGATCTGCAAAAACAAGATCAACACTATCGGATTCCATTGTTTGAAGTAGATCTAAACAGTCGCACTGATAAAGCCTTCCAAGTTCAGTTTCGAATGAAGCTTTGATATCTTTTTTCAACGCTTTCTTTTCTTTTTGAGGTGATAGTAGTTTTCCAATTTGTTGAGCATTTTCCGCGATTAAGGATTTTAGTTCATGGTTGAAGGTCTCAGTTAATAACATCAGTTCAATTTTTGATATATCTGTATTCGCTAATAAAAGATCTAAATCCTTGCCAGTTGGCATTTTATTGCCATTATTATAATATTTTAAACGCTTAACCGAAATCCCTGTTTTTTTTGAAAACCTATTTAACGACAATCTGTCTTCTATTTGCAGTGCTTTGAAAAACATATTTCAACCTTCCACAACTCATTATATTAAAATTCGTTTCTTAAAGTTAATTAGTAGCACATTAAACTATCATGATCAATTATATTTTTGCGGACTATAGTCTGTAGAAGCTAATTTCAAAACT
>CAZYDL010000329.1:0-3960 GCA_964646305.1 uncultured Desulfobacula sp.
AAAGTGATGTCTGCATTGTTAACCTGATTCTGTAATAATTTGAAGCTATCTTCTCTCTTCAAGGTATTTCACCATTTGGCTCATGGGGTTTCCAGACTCGGCGGCTTGGAAAGCACAAAATTTTTTATTTCAGATTGTATAATTTTTTATTTGCTTTGTAGAATCGTATTAACATCCACATGCCTTCCAAATGCCATGGTAGCTGTATGAAGCGTGATTGCAACGACAATGCCAGTTAACATGATTCCTGTCAATCCAATTATTACAGATAGTGCCTTTGACTTTTTTTTTAAAGGTCGAATATCTCCATAACCTATAGTCAGGGCAGTAATAAATGACCAATACAATGAATCAAATTTATTCCAGTCTTCAATTCTGCCGACTAACTGTCCCAGAATAATTACCAAAAGAGATAAAAACAGCAATAACGGCATAACCATGGAAGTGGCCAAAAAGAATAGTTGAATGAATTCAAGCGTAAATTTCATAAGCTGTCATCTTTATGTCTCATTTTTATGTATCACGATGTCTCATTATTATGTCTCATTTTAATATATAATGTATTGGGTGGAAGATATCAATAGCAGAATGAATATTTTTTTATTTTATAGAAAAAATATATAGGCTGTGATATAGCTTGTATATCCGTTGAATAAAGACAATGCAAGTTTGTTCCTTAAAGGGGATAGCTTTTTATTGCTAATATCTATAGTTGCTATGATATATGGGCATTCCTTTTGCATGATATGGTTGTCTTCATAATTATTATATTAAACTTATAGTTTAGCAAAAAGGGGAATACAATTGTCTTTTATGGATGGTTATAGAGCCTATGTGGTTTTTATCATAACCTTGTTTTTAGCAGTATTATTGTTATTTCCAGCGTTTGTCCAGTCCCGGGAGACAAAAGAGACTATCAATATTGGACTGCTTTTCGATGGCGAAGAAAACAGAAATATTTCATTTATATCCTCTTTTCGATCAGAATTAAATGCACTTCTTGGATCACAATATGATATCCAGATCAATGATGCCCATGTGCTGGACGGGCAATGGTCCTTTTCAACAATTGAAAATAATTATTATAAGCTTGTCTCTGATAAAAAAATTCATATCATAGTTGGCGCAGGAGCTATAACAAGCTCTATTATTTCCAGTAAAAAAGAGTATACAAAACCAGTCATTGCCGTAGGTATTGTTGATCCGATTGTCCAGGGGGTTTCCCAGGTAACCGGCAATAAATCCGGCATTCACAATCTTACTTATATTATTGGTAACAAATCTATAATTAAAGACCTGGACACATTCCATAAAGTATATCCCTATAAAAAACTTGGATTTGTCTACTATGAAGAATTTAGTAAAACAATGACCCAGAAAGGCAGGGCAAAAATCAACCTTCTCATGGCTAGAAAAAAATCACATTTTATTAGAATTCCTGTTAAAAACAGTGTTAACGAGGTCTTTGAATCTCTTAATAAAGTAGATGCCGTATATATCAGTTATCTGGGAAAATTTGAGGGGAAAGACAAGCAATATTTGATTGATCAATTGAATAAAAGAAAAATACCTTCCTTTGGTTCAAGCATAGCAAATACCCGATCCGGGATGCTGGCAGCAATGGCACCCGATGAGATTGTATTAAAAATTATCCGGCGAATCAGCCTTAATATTGAAGCCATACTGGAGGGTCAAAACCCTGGTGAGCTTAAAGTATTTGCCGATTTTGGAAAAAATTTAACCATTAATATGAAAACAGCTGCACAGATAGGATTTTCACCAAAATTTACTATTCTTTCCCAGGCAGAATTAATCAATGAATATTATTATGATGCAAAAAGAACTGTGAATCTGGTTGATGTGATGAAAGAAGCAGCCCAAAAAAGCCTGGACATTGAGGTGTCACAAACCTATGTGGAAAATGCACAATATGATATTTCAAAAGCAAAAACCGATTACTATCCTGATCTGTCAGCAGGGCTTAATAGTGTAATGATTGATGAGAAACGAGCTGAACTGTCCAATGGCACACAGGCTGAATACACAACCACGGGTAATCTTACGGCCAGACAACTGATTTATTCGGATCAGGTTATGGGAAATATTACATCTCAAAAATATCTTTACCAGGCATCACTGCTTGATCATAAAAACATAGAATTGGATGTCATTTTTAAGGCGGTTCAAGCCTATTTCAGAATTTTAAAAGCCAAAACATCAAGGAAAATAATCAAGGATAATATCAACTTGATTAAAAAGAACCTGAAAACTGCTGAACAAAGAGAGATTATAGGGTATTCCGGCCGATCAGATGTCTTACGGTGGAAAAGCCAGCTTGCAACAACAACATCTGATTTCCTGGTTGCACAGCAGGAGGTCATTCTTGCAAAAAATGATTTAAACCGTATTTTGAACCGCAGCCAGGATGAACCTTTTTATATTGAAGATACATCTATGGATGACACTGTTTTTTCAATATACTCTGCCAATTCAATTGAGAAATATATTGATAATCAAAAATCTCTAGATCTATTCACCCGGTTTTTTATTGGGCAATGTATTAATAATTCATATGAAATAAAGGGATTAAATGAAAAAAAACTCTCTTATGAGCGTTTTGTTTTATCCTTGAAAAGAAAATATTACCTGCCCACTATCAGTTTGTCCGCAACTCAAGATCATCTCTTTACCCGCAATGGGTCAGGTGCTGATGTTTCCGGGTCTAATCCGGTTGATAGCCTATGGAGTGCAGGTATTTACCTTAATTTACCTTTTTATGAAGGAGGATCCAAATCAATTGATATTAAAAAAACTAATGTTGAGATATCAAGAATTCAAAAACAGAAATTAATCCTTGCCCATGATATTGAAAACAGTGCAAGGACTGCTCTGTCCGATGCCATGGTAAAAATGATTAATCTTGAATTATCAAAGCAGGCATCAGCTTATGCAAAGCAAAGTCTTGAACTGGTCCAAGATTCCTATGCTAAAGGAACAGTCTCGGTCGTCGAGCTTGCCGATGCACAAAATAATGCCTTAACAGGAGAACTCAGTGCCATAAGTTCTGTTTATGACTATCTTATCAGCCTTTTTACAATGGAAAAAGTGTATGGAGAATTCAGCCTTTTAATGCCGGCTGACAGCGAGAAGAGGATTACAAACAAGTTTGAGGAATATTATGACAAGTCAATCAATTAACATGATCCCGAATCATTGTTTTACGAAAATTAGAATAAATATGATATTTTTTCTTTGTGGCATATTGTTAATACTTTTTTTATCCTGTAGCGAACCAGTAGAACAAAAAGAGACAATAAGACCGGTAAGATACCAGGAGGTGGTTCGTTTTAGCAATGAAAAACAAAGGACATTTTCCGGGGTCTCTGAGTCTGGTTCAGAAGCTCAATTAAGTTTCAGGGTTTCGGGTGTTCTCAAAAGTATCAAGGTCACTTTGGGACAAAAAATAAAGAAAAATCAGCATATTGCATCCATTGATGCTTCCGATGCAGTTCTTGATTATGAAAAGGCAGTGGCAGCTCAAAAAAATACTCAGGTGCAGGTGGAAACTGCTGAATCCAGCCTTGAAAGAGTTAAAGGTCTTTATGAAAACAACAATGTCTCTCTAAGTGAATACGAAGCCGCAAAAAATAAATTTGCAGCCGCTAAGTCTGATTATTCAGCAAGCCGGAAAAATACAGCCCTTAAAAAAAGAGAGCTTGGATATTATAAACTTTATTCACCCATGGATGGAATTGTTGTATCCAAAGATGTTAATGAAAATGAAAATGTCTCTACCGGTCAAGCCATTGTTAAAATAAATTCTGAAAATGATATTCAGATTGTTGTGGGAATACCGGAAAAATATATTTCTAAAATTAAAAAAGATACTACAGCCATTGTCATATTTTCAACATTGGCTGAAAAATTTTTCAAAGGCATAGTAACTGAAATATCCTACTC